>JAXDMU010000341.1:0-3155 GCA_034665905.1 Aliidongia sp.
CGTCGTCGCCGCGACCTATCGCTTCGCCATCGAAGGCACCGCGGGAGAGGCGACCTATTGGCGCTATCAAAATGCGGTCAAGCTTGGTGAATCGGCGCTCGGCGGCGTCATCGGCGTGCATGGTGCGGGTTATCTGTTCCGGGCCGCCCTGTTCGAGCCCTTGCCGCCCGATACGATCAATGACGATTTCATCCTGCCGATGAGCATCGTCGCGCGCGGCCATCGTGCGCTCTATGATCCGCGAATTATTGCGACCGAGCTGGAAGTGGCGACGCGCCACCTCGATCTGCGCCGCCGCCGCAGGATCGCCGCCGGCAATATGCAGCAATTGCTGCGGTTGGGCGGCCTACTGCTGCCGCATCATGGTGCCGTCGCTTTCTGCTTCGCTTCGGGCAAGGCGCTGCGGGCGCTCTCGCCCTATCTGATGGTCGCGGCCTTCGCCGGTTCGCTCTGGCTTTCCCTGGCCGGGCGGCAGGTGTTCGGTGCCCTACTCGCGGTCCAGGCGGTGAGCTATGCGCTGGCGCTGCTCAAGGAAATGCTGCCGCGCCGGAAACTGCCGAGGCCGGTCGAACTGCTGCATTATCTGGTCGCCGGTCACGCCATGGCGCTGCTGGGTGGGTCGCGCTATCTGTTCGGGCTGGAGCGCGGGCGCTGGCATCGCGTGTCGGACCTGTCGGCCGACACGGTTTTGCCGGCGCCGACCCATATTTCGCCCGCCACTCAATTCGGCAAGCGCCTGCTCGACATCGGCGGTGCGCTGGTCGGGCTTGCCCTTGGCGGGATTCTCGCCGGCCCGGTGGTGCTGGCCATCAGGCTCACCTCGCCGGGGCCGGTGATTTTTCGCCAGCTTCGCATCGGTCGTGCGCTGCATGATCGAACCGAGCTGTTCGTCATGTATAAATTTCGCACCATGTACGTCGATGCGGAGGCCAAGACCGGCCCGGTCTGGGCGACGCGCGGCGATCCGCGCGTCACGGCGGTCGGCCGGTTTCTGCGCAAGACCCGGCTCGACGAAATTCCGCAGCTGATCAATGTGCTCAAGGGCGACATGTCGCTGGTCGGCCCGCGCCCGGAGCGGCCCGGAATCACGCAGAATCTGGAAGATGCGATCCCGTACTTCGCGGAGCGTACCTTCGGCGTGCGCCCCGGCATCACCGGCCTCGCTCAGGTTAATCAAGGCTATGACGAAACGCTCGACGATGTGCGCAGCAAGGTGCTCTACGACCATGCCTATGGGCTGGCGATCATGAGTTTCTGGAGCTGGCTCAGGACCGATCTTGCGGTGCTGTGGCGTACTTTCGCCGTGGTCGTCGGTGGTCGGGGTCAGTAGCGAAGATACGGTTCGCTTAGACGATTGTCGCCCGACCGGAAATCAAGTAACTCTCGACGCAGTTAAACGCTGAACACAACTGGAGGATCGGCCGATGTCCGTAGATGGCACCTGGAACGTCAAGATGGAAACCCCGATGGGAACCCGCGCGGCCGTGCTCACGCTGAAGGCTGAAGGCGGGACGCTGACCGGCACGATGGGCGGCGATGGCGGCACGACCGATATTTACGACGGCACGGTGAATGGCGACAATCTGACGTGGAAGACCAATATCGTCCAGCCGATGGCGCTGACCCTGGAATTCACCGCAGCGGTTTCCGGCGACACCGTTTCGGGCAGTGTGAAGCTCGGCATGTTCGGCAACGCGCCGCTTTCGGGTACGCGCGCCTGATCGCAGCCGGCGGAAGAATATTAGAGGCCGGCGGCCATCGGGTCGCCGGCCAGATCGGCCTATCGCGGGGTGACGGTGGAGGCTTGGTATGAAAATTGGCGTGGCTTCGCTGTGCCTGATGCAGATGGTGCTGCCATTTGGGCATGCGGTTGCCGACGATGGCCAAAATCGATCGCCCTCATGTTGTAATTTGGTTTTGCCGCCGAATCATCCTTTGCTCGATCCGACTGGCGGGCGGGAAGCACCGGGACCTGAGCGGCCGGCGCCTGATCCAGCTTATGTGTCTGATCTTCCGTCGAAACTTTCAGCTAATCCGCTCTTTCCACCGATGCATCCCAGCGCCCGTAACGCAGACACTCGTCTCTGCATGGCTCCGCCCGATATGGTTTTGGGATCGTGGTTCAAGGAGCGGATGGCCTATTCCGATCGCAGCCGCGCCGAACCGATCAGCGGCCGGCGATCGGCTTTGGCCTATGCCTGCTGGTGACCTGCCGCAAGATGCGAGGCTCGACCCTGGCAGGATGAGAAGCAATCCACGATTCCGATCTGGAAATGTGAACCTTTCCAGATCCGTATGAGGTGGCGGTTTTGGACGGGTTTTTGCATAAGAACCCGCAGGTCGCTACCCGGACGATCCTTATGGAGGGTGTTGATGGGGCATTACTTGGTCACCGGCGGCTGCGGCTTTATCGGCTCCCACCTCGTCGATTCTCTGCTGGGCGACGGCCATGACGTGGTCGTGCTCGATGATCTGTCGAGTGGGCGGCGGGAGAATCTCGATCCGCGTGCGCTTCTCGTCGTCGGCGATGTCGCCGATCGGGCGGTGACCGCCGATGCGATGGCGGGCGTCGATGGTTGCTTTCATCTGGCGGCGATTGCCTCGGTCGCGCGCTCGAACGAGGATTGGCTGGGCACCCACCGCACCAACCTGACCGGCGCCATCACACTGTTCGATGCCGCTCGCAAACCCGTTCCGGTGCCCGTCGTCTATGCGTCGTCCGCGGCAGTCTACGGTGCGGCCGACGACTTTTATTTGAGCGAGGACTCGCCGACCCGGCCGCTGACCGCCTATGGCGCCGACAAGCTTGGCTGCGAATTGCACGCCCGCGTCGCCAGCCATGTCCACGGCATCGCAACCACGGGATTGCGCCTGTTCAATGTCTATGGTCCGCGCCAGGACCCGCATTCACCCTATTCGGGCGTCATCTCGATCTTTGCCGAACGCCTCGCCGCCGGGCGGCCGGTGACGATCCATGGCGACGGGCTCCAGACGCGTGACTTCATCTATGTCGCCGATGTGGTCGGTCATTTGCGCGCGGCAATGGACCGGACCCGGGCCGGTGCCGCGATCTACAATGTCTGCACCCGTCACGCGACCTCGGTCCTGGAGATTGCCCGAATCCTGGCCCGCCGCCTGGATGTGTCGTCGGTCAT
>JAXDMU010000342.1:0-2989 GCA_034665905.1 Aliidongia sp.
GCGGATATAGATCGGCTTGGGCCAGTCGAGCGTCTGTTCCATCAGCCGGACCATCTCCGGCGCATCGCACACCGCCACCACGGTCATGTTCGGCAGGGCGCGCATGATCGCGATATCCTCGATCGCCAGATGGGTCGGCCCCAACGGCGCATAGACCAGCCCGCCGCCATTGGCGATCAGCCTGACCGGCAGATCATGCAGGCAGAGATCGACCGCAACCTGCTCATAGCAGCGCCGGGTCAGAAAGGTGGCGATGGTGTTGACATAGGGCATATAGCCATCCATCGCCAGACCGGCGGCCATGCCGATGATATTGGCCTCGGCGATGCCTTCCATGAAGTAGCGCCCAGGCATTTCGGTCTTCATCGCATTGAGCAGGCCGGGACTGAGATCGGAGCCGATGAAGACCGGCCGGGGATCGCGCCGGGCCAGATCGTGGACCATGTTCAGGCAGGTATTGCGCATGGCCCTACTCCAAAGCCGCATATAGCCGGGCGACGAGATCGGCCTCGATCCTGGCCTTGTGGTGCCAGTTCGGATCGTTTTCGGCGAAGGCGATGCCCTTGCCCTTGACGGTGTGGCAGATGATGGCGCTCGGGCGATCCCCGGCGAGCGGCAGCCGATGGAACAGCCGACGCAGACCCTCGACATCATGACCGTCGATTTCGGCCGTGGCGAAGTTGAAGGCACGCCATTTATCGAGCAGCGGTTCGAGATCCTGGATTTCGCGCGTCGGGCCGGCCGACTGGATCTTGTTGTAATCGACGATCGCCGTCAGGTGGGGCAGGCGGTGCTTGCCGGCGCACATCGCCGCCTCCCAGACCGAGCCCTCGTCGATTTCGCCGTCGCCAAGCACGACATAGATCCGGCTGTCGCGCCCCTGCATCCGCGCGGCCAACGCCATGCCGACACCGATCGACAGGCCATGCCCCAGCGACCCGGTCGACGCCTCGACACCGGGGATCTTCCCGGCTTCGGGATGGCCGCCGAGTATCGAGTCTTTCCGGCAGAAACCGTCGAGCGCCTCGACCGGAATAAACCCCTTATCGGCGAGCAGGGCATAAAGGGCGAGGCAGCCATGGCCCTTGCTCAGAATCATCCGGTCGCGCCCCGGCCAATGCGGCTCGTCCGGCCGGACGCTCAGGACGTCGTCATAGAGCACCCGCAAAATCTCGACCAGCGACAGCGACGAGCCGATATGCCCGCGCCCGCCACCCGCCAAACCCCGGACGATCAGCCGGCGCAGCCGCTTCGAGCGCGCATCGAGCGGTGGAGACGCGTTAACGCCGGTATATGTCGCCATACCGCACCTCCAGCGTAGCCAGCAGAAACTGCGCGCGCGCCAATTGCCGTTCCTTCGCCACTTCCCAGCTTTCGACCGCGCCGGCGGCAACACGGTGGCGCCATCGGTCTTGCAGGAACTCATTCAGCAGGATCAGCACCCATCTGAGCCCGAACAGCGGCAGGAAGACGGCAAGGCGCCGCGGAAACGCCGGGTCGGCCCCATAGCAAGCTTCTGCGGCATGGCGAAACCGCGACACCAGGGGTGCCGCGACCGACGTTCCGGGATGAAGCATGACATCGGCGGTCAGCTTCGCCGGATCGTCCCAGCCGAAATATTCGAAATCCAGGAAGACCAGCGTCCCGTTCGGCCGGCGCAGGCTGTTGTGGAAGCCGAAATCGGCCGGCACCAGACTGCGCCGCTCCGGGGCGAGCGTCGCGTCAAAATCTGAAACTGCGCGCGCGCCCGCGACGAGGCGCTCCGCCAGTGTCGCGAAGGGGCCCTCCAGAAACCGCTGCAACGGAGCCTCGCCGACCGGGACCCGGCGTAGCCGCTCGACGCGCTGCTCGATCTGGCGCTGGATTTCATGCCCGGAAAGGCAGGCTTCGCTTGCCGGTCGGATCTCGACCGCGCCGGCATCCCCGCGCAGCGCGTGGATTTGCGCCAGGAAGCCGGCCGCCTGATCGATATCGGCAACGCCGATCACGCCCGGCGGCGCGCCATCGAGCCAACTCAGCAGGGCGAAACCCTGCTCGATATCGGCGCCGACGGCGCGCGGGACCGTCTCGATCCCTCGACCGGCCATCAGAGTGAGCGCGCGCAATTCGGTGCCGAGCCGGTCGCGGATGTCATCCGCCCGATCCGGATATTGCTTCAGCGCGAAATCGCCCCGAACCGACCGGATATGATAGACGCGGCTGTTGCGACCGCCCGAGACGGGTTCGAGCGAATGGACCGGAGCGCCGACCAATCGCTCGGCAATGTCCAAAAGCCGTTCGTAGCGAGGTTCAGGCATCATCACCGAACACCCGCTGCTCGATCTGACGCCAATTCGCCAATGCCGGGTAGGGCAGGGTACCGTCCGGCGGCGAGGCGGCGAAGAGGATGCGACCGACATTGGGTGGAAATCCCGGATCGCTCAGGACCTCCGCCAGATCGTCGATGAAGAACCGGCAGCCCAACGCGGCAATTCTGGTGAGTTTTTCTACCCGCGTCGCTTCGAAATGCACATTCTCGCGAACAAGGCCGAAGCCATCATCGGCAAAGAACCCGTGATGCTCCAACCAGCCGAGCGCGGCCGACCGCAAATTGATCCGCAACGGATCGACCGGAGAGTACTCCGTCTTGTGGCTGACGATATGGAGTCCGACACCTTCACGCCGACAGCGGCGGAGGAAGCGATCGACCCCCTCGAACAAGGTCGCCTCGGCCATGAGGCCGCCATAGACGTGACCCTGTAGATGCTGCCAGGTGCGTTCGCCGTCGGGCAAGTGCCGGATCGCATCGCGAACCGCCCGCTTGGTACCGATGAAATCCGGGGGAAGCAGGCCCCGCGACTGGGCGGCTCGGCAAAATACCTGATCATAGGCGACGATGGTGTTGTCGAAATCCAGACCGATCGGCCCGGTCTTCGGTTGGAATCGGGTGTTGGCGTATGACATCATATTTTACCGCAGCAGATGGCAAGAAGATAATGCGCCATCGGGT
>JAXDMU010000343.1:0-12339 GCA_034665905.1 Aliidongia sp.
GCCGCGCTGGACATTGAAGATCACCGCCGGAATCTCGGCGAAATAGGCTAGCCCGATGAATTCGGTCATGAGCGAGATGCCGGGCCCCGAGGTCGCGGTGAAGGCGCGCGCACCGTTCCACGCCGCCCCCACGACCATACCGATCGAGGCCAGTTCATCCTCGGCCTGGATGATGGCATAGCGGTTGGCGCCCGTTTCCGGCTCCGAGCGGTAGCGCTTGCAATAGCGCTGAAACGCCTCAGCCAGTGAGGTCGATGGCGTGATCGGATACCAGGCACACACCGTGGCGCCGCCATAGACCGCACCGAGCGCCGCCGCGGCGTTGCCGTCGATCGAGATGCGCTGTCCGACCTTGTCGCAACGACGCAGGCGAATGCCGAGCGGGCAGGCGAAATGCTCGCGTGTGTAATCGTAGCCCAGATGCAGCGCTTCGATATTCGGCTGGATCAGCTTGGCCTTGCCCTGGAATTGCTCGCCGATCAACGTCTCGATCACCGCCAGATCGATATCGAGCAGAGCGGCAAGGGCGCCGACATAGATGATGTTCTTGAATAGCTGACGCTGGCGCGGATCGGTGTAATGCCGATTGCTGATATCGGTCAGCGGCACGCCAATGACATTGATGTCCGTGCCGAATTTCGACGGCGGCAGCGGCTTGGTCGAATCGTAGAACAGATAGCCGCCCGGTTCGATCGAGGCGATGTCCTTGTCCCAGGTCTGCGGATTCATCGCGACCATGAGATCGGTGCCGCCGCGGCAACCGAGATGGCCCGCTTCGGACACGCGCACCTCGAACCAGGTCGGCAGGCCCTGGATGTTCGAGGGGAAAATGTTCCGGGACGCGACCGGAATCCCCATGCGCAGGATCGCTTTTGCGAAAAGCTGGTTCGAACTCGCTGAGCCCGAACCGTTGACGTTGGCGAATTTGACGACGAAGTCATTCACCTGTTCTATCGCGTGCGGCATGCCGGTCCGGCCTGTGTCGTCTCAAGGTAAAATTTCTGCATGTCCCAGGCGCCGGTCGGGCAGCGTTCGGCGCACAGCCCGCAATGCAGGCACACATCTTCGTCCTTGGCCATGATGCGGCCGGTCTTGAGCGCGCCCGAGACATAGATATCCTGATCGGGATTATGCGCCGGCGCCTTCAGCCGCAGGCGCAATTCCGCTTCCTCGCCGTTGGGCGTGAAGGTGATGCAATCCATCGGACAGATATCGACACAGGCATCGCATTCGATGCAGAGCGGGTCGGCAAAGATCGTTTCGACATCGCAATTGAGGCAGCGCTGTGCCTCCTCAAACGCCAGTTTCGGATCGAAGCCCAGCTCGACCTCGGCCCGGATATCGCTCAAGGCAATCGTCAATTCCTTGTGCGGCACCTTGAAGCGCTTGTCGTTCGAAATGTCGTTGTCATAACTCCATTCATGGATGCCCATTTTCTGGCTGATCAGCGTGACCATCGGCGGCGGCCGCCGGGCGACATCTTCGCCCTGGCAGAATTTATCGATCGAGATCGCCGCGTCGTGACCATGGGCGACCGCCCAGATGATGTTCTTCGGCCCGAACGCCGCATCGCCGCCGAAGAACACTTTGGGCAGGGTCGATTGCAGGGTCTTGGCATCGACCACCGGCATATCCCAGCGATCGAAGGCCAGCCCGATATCGCGCTCGATCCAGGGAAAGGCGTTCTCCTGGCCGACGGCGATCAGCACATCGTCGCACTCGATTACGGTCTCGGGCTCGCCGGTCGGCACCAAAACGCGCCGTCCCTGCGCGTCGCGCTCGGCCCGGACCTTGTCGAAACTCATGCCGGTCAGCCGGCCTTGCTCATGCAGAAACGCCCTGGGCACCAGGTAATTCAGGATCGGAATGCCCTCATGCCGGGCATCTTCCTTTTCCCAGGGCGAAGCCTTCATCTCCTCGAAACCGCTGCGCACCACGACCGTGACCGACGAGCCACCCAGCCGCCGCGACGAGCGGCAGCAATCCATCGCGGTGTTGCCGCCGCCCAGCACGATGACGCGCGGGCCGATCCGATCGATATGGCCGAAGGACACGCTCGACAGCCAGTCGATACCGATATGGATATGGTCGGCCGCGTCATGCCGGCCCGGCAGGTCGAGATCGCGGCCGCGTGGCGCGCCGGTGCCGACGAAGATCGCGTCATAGTCCGCTTCGACCAGCGCCTTCAGACTGTCGATGCGCTCGCCGAACCGGGTGGTCACGCCAAGGCCGAGGATGTAGCCAACTTCCTCGTCGATCACCGATTCGGGCAGGCGGAATTTCGGGATCTGGGTACGGATCATGCCGCCCGCGCGCTTGTCGTCGTCGAACAGCACGACCTCGTAGCCGAGCGGCGCCAGATCGCGCGCCACGGTCAGCGAGGCCGGGCCGGCACCGACGATCGCCACCCGCTTGCCGTTTCCGACGGCCGCCGGCTTGGGCAGCAGAGCGGTGACGTCATCCTTGTAATCCGCGGCGACGCGCTTTAGCCGGCAGATCGCCACCGGCTGTTCCTCGACCCGCCCGCGCCGACATGCCGGCTCGCACGGCCGATCGCAGGTACGGCCGAGAATGCCGGGAAAGACGTTGGATTTCCAATTGATCATATAGGCGTCGGTGTATCGGCCAGCGGCGATCAGACGGATATATTCCGGTACGGGCGTATGGGCCGGACAGGCCCATTGGCAATCGACGACTTTATGGAAGTAATCGGGATCGGCGATGTCGGTCGGCTTCAAGACGACGTCTCCCTCGCATGCTCTGCTCATCTTCCCAGGCCCGTTGGACCGGTGCCGCCGCCTGTCGTCGCGGTCTTGGTGTTAATCTGCGCCATCCCGTGCGGCGCGACAAGGCATCTGTTTTGGTGCGGGCCGGGAGCGGGCAACTGCCCCCTCCCGCCCAGATTCGATCTGGTGAGCCGGCCTCAGCCGCGCTTGTCCTGAAGCTTCTTAATCTCGGCCAGCGTGTTCTCGACATGCTTGTCGGGATCGAGGCTCTGATAGGTGTAGGCGATCTTGCCATCGGACGCGATCACATAGGACACGCGGTCGGAGACGCCGCCCAGACCCGGAATGCTGGTCAGCACGGAATCATAGGCGCGGATCACCGTGAGATCCGGATCGGCCGCGACCGGGAATTTGGCCGAGCATTCCTTGTTCGAGAATTCATGCAGCGTGCCGATGCTGTCGCTCGACATGCCGATCAGCGTGGCACCGGCCGCGGTGAAGCGTTCGGCCGCCTCGGCGAATTCATGCGCCTCAACGGTACAGCCGGAGGTGAAGGCTTTCGGGAAGAAATAGAGCACGACCGGCCCCTTCTTCAGCGAATCGGCCAGCGAAAAGGCGAATTCCTGGCCACCGACCGCCGCCTGTGCGGTGAAATCCGGCGCGGCATCGCCCGGTTTTAGCGCGGCCAGAGACGGCGTCGCCAGAACGCAGCCCAAAACCAATGCAGTTGCAGCAAGGCGGTTCATATTCATCTCCCAAATGACAATCTGGCGGCACCATAACCTTGATGGTGTCGCTTCGTCATGTCACGTCCTGGTGACCACCTTCGGCCGTCATAACAAGCTGGCCGCGATATTCACCGACAGCGCCAGGATCACGGTATTGAAGAAAAAACTGATCACGCTGTGGATCAGCGCCACCCGGCGGACCACACGGGCGTGGATCGACACGTCCGAAACCTGGCAGGTCATGCCGATCACCGCCGAAAAATAGATGAAATCCCAGTAATCGGGCAGCGGCTCGCCGGGAAATTCCAACGGTGCCGGATCGGTCGGTTGTCGGGTCGGCCCGAAATATTCATGCGCATAGATTTGGGCGAAGATCGTATTCACGCAGAGCCACGAGCCGACGATGGTGACGCCGGCCAAGGCCAGATGCAGCCCGATCTGGGCCGGCGGCATATCCTTGAGGCCGCCCAGGATCTGGCCGATGGCAAAGAGACTGGCGCACGCCGTCAGCGTCATCACGGTCAGGATCGCCCACCGTCCGTCGCTTTGCCGGATGGCGCGCCGCCGCATCGTCTCCTCGCTGGCCCCCACCATCATGACGAAGGCCAGCGTCAGATAAACGGCGATGCTGGCGTCCCAGCCGATCAGGAAGCGAACGGGCAGCTTGAGCGCCGCCGGGCTCATGGCGACCACCAGGCCGCCAAATCCGATCGCACTGTAGAGCCGGGGGCGGGCACGCAACAGGCCGCGTGCCGAAAGGCGACGATAGCGAGGAGTCATGCCGCCACCCTATGCCGTCCTTCGGTGTCTGGGCAACGCCCCTTCGAGCGATCGTGACACATCCCGAGATCGCCGGTCGCTAGCCCCGGCGACCGGCCAGCAACGGCGTCAGCACGTCGATCGCGCCGTTGAGCAGAATCTGCGTGCCGATGCACAGCAGCAAAAAGGCGGTGATGCGCGTGACGACGCGCGCTCTCGCCTGGCCGAGCAGGGCGACCAGACTGTCGGCCGAGCGATAGGCGATCCAGACCACGACCGCGGTCGCCACCGCCGCGGCCGAGACGCCGAGGAAGAACGGCATGAGGCCGACATCGCTCGCCGGCCGGGTCGAACCGAGCGCCACCGCGACCGAGATCGTGCCCGGCCCGGTGGTGAACGGCACGGTCAGCGGAAAGAAGGCGACGTCCTCTGCGGCACTGGCCGGTGCCGCCTGCTCCTGCTTCATCGCCTCGTTCTGTTCGGGCACCGACAGCATTTCCCAGGCCCGCACCGCGACCACAAGCCCGCCCGCGATGCGCAGGGCGGCCAGTGAAATGCCGAAGAAATTCAGGACATAAGCCCCACCCCAGAGCGCCACCAGCATCACCAGCGCGGCATAGAAACCGATCTTGCCGGCCAGCCTGGTGCGCTCCGCAGGCGTGCGGCCCGCCGTGACCTGGCTATAGATCAGCGCACCGGCGATCGGGTTGACGATCGACAGCAGCGCCGGAAAGGCGAGCAGGAAACTATCGGCGGCACCGGTCCAGGGAATGTTCATGCTGCCGGCCAAGCTGTGAGCATGCCTCACACATGACATGGCGCCGCCGTTCGACGCAAGAGACGCGTTTCGACATGCCAGGGGTCAGTCGCCGTGGTCCGAATCAAGCAGAACCCACCCGCCCGGCCCGAGCGCCTCAAGCGGGCGGAAGCGGGTTTTGTAGCCCATTTTCGGGTTTTGGGCGATCCAATAGCCCAGATAGACATAGCGTCGGTCCGTGCGACGCACCCGGTTGACCAGTTGGCGCACCAGAAACGTGCCGAGGCTGCGTTTCGGCAGACCCGGCTCGAAGTAGCTGTAGACCGCGGAAACGCCGTCATCGAGCACATCGGTCAGGCAGGTGGCGACCAGCGTGCCGGCGCGGTCGCGCAAGCTCGCCAATATCGTCTCGATCGGGCTGCCTTCGATCATCATGCGAAATTCGGCAAAGCTCATGCCCGCCATCTCGCTGTCGCCGTGGCGCGCCTGCTGATAGCGGGTGAATAGGCGGTATTGCTCAGGCGTCGCGATCGGTTCGGAATCGCAGACCGACAGATCGGCGTTGATCTGGTCGAGCCGTCGGATCGAGCGACTCGCGACAAAGCCGGCTGCGTCGATGCGCACCGGCTTGCAGGCGGAACAGGCGCGGCAGGCCGGGCGATAGGCCAGATTGTGGCTGCGGCGAAACCCGACGCGGCTCAATTCACTGTAGAGCGCCGACGAATCGGCAATCTCAAGCCCGGTGACGAGCCGCTGTTCGATCTGGCCGGGAATATACGGGCAAGGATGTTCCCTGGTCTGATGAAAGTACTGCGGAAGGGGGACGAGCCGGTTCATCTTTTTCCTATGCCGAGACCGACATTATGCGCCCGTCCGGCGATCGGACGCCAGCGTCGAGATGACTCAAAAGACCGTCAAACGATCGCCTCGCGTCACCAGCAGGCCCGAGAGATAATCATGGGCCGCCCGGTGTTGCGTCGTTACCAGCGGCAGTAGCATGATGACCCACCCGGTGATCGCAACAAGAGCATAGAACAGCGCGGCAAACAGCAACGCCTGAAGCGGCGACGGATCACCGCCATCGACTCGGCGCACGGTGAGGCCGGTACAACGCATGCCGATCGTCGCAGCACCAGGGGTGGCGATCCAGAATGTCGTGTAGAGAATCGCGATCAGCGGCAGCAGCCGCCAGAGAAAGCCCAGCAGGCCGAAGCTCAGCAGCGTCAACACTGAAAGCGCCAGTGCCGCCACCAGCGTCAGCAGGGTGATCGGCACCAGATCGATGAGGTAGGCGACAAAGCGCCGTTGCAGCACCGACTCGAATGGGTCCGCACGCCGCAGCGGCATCGAATCTCTCAGCGTCGCCAATCCATCGCCTCTCGCCAATCATGGGTGCGCCGCGCGGCATCGGCCACACCCAGCGGCACAATTGCCATGCCGATCGGCCACAACGCCATGCCGGCCAGTTTCAGATGCTGCCATGCAAACGGAATGCCGATGATCGTCACGGCGAGTACCGCCGCCGCCGCCAGATGGCCGAGCGCCAGCCACCACCCGGCCAGCACCAGCCAGATCAGATTGCCGAGCGTGCCGAACTCGCTGGTGCCGATATCCTGGCGGCCGGTCAATTCGTTGCGGGCGATCGCGGTCTGGCCGAACGGCCACAGCGTGAAAAATCCGATATTGGCCGCCGCGCGCGCCCAGGGCAGCCCGATCAGCGACAGCGCGCAGAGAATCGCCACGCCGAACCAGGCGAGCGCGGCGACGAAGCCGCCGAAGAACAGCCACAACAGGTTGAGTATCAGATTCATCGTGCGCTCTCCCAGCCGGTACCAAGCCCGGCGGGTAATAGGTGATGTCGCAAAAAAGCCGCGACAAGGGGCGCGGGGCACGCTATTTCGGCGCGCGCAACAAAGGGTCCGCACCGGCTTCATGCTTTTCAATTCGCTAGGCTATATCTTTGCCTTTCTTCCCGTAACGGTATTCGGGTGGTGGGGGCTTGCCCGCTGGGACCGGCGCGCCGGGCTGGTGTGGCTGACGCTTGCCTCGCTGTTCTTCTATGGCTGGTGGGATTGGCGCTATCTGGCGCTGCTCGGCGGCTCGATCGTGTTTAATTATGCCGCCGGGCATTTCATTCAGCGGGCGGGCCGTCACCGCACGCTATTGCTCGGGCTGGCGGTCACGATCGACCTGGCCGTGCTCGGCTGGTTCAAATATATCGATTTCCTGCTGCAAAGCCTGAATGCCGCCCTTGGCACGCATTGGGCGCCCATCGGCGTGCCGCTGCCGCTCGGCATCTCGTTTTTCACCTTCACCCAGATCGCCTTTCTGGTCGATACCACGCGCGGCAAGGCACGCGAGGCCGATCCGGTGAATTACGGGCTGTTCGTGACGTTCTTTCCCCATCTGCTGGCCGGCCCGGTGCTGCATCACACCGAAATGATGCCGCAATTCGCCGATCTTGATGTCGGCAAGCCGCGGGCGGCGATGGTATCGAGCGGCCTCACCCTTTTTATCATCGGCCTTTTCAAGAAGACCGTGCTGGCCGACGGCATCGCCCCGATGGCGAGCCTCGTCTTCGATGCCGCCGCCCATGGCGCCTCGCCCGGAATCGCCGAAGCCTGGGTCGCCGCCCTCGCCTATAGCTTCGAACTCTATTTCGATTTCTCCGGCTATACCGACATGGCGCTCGGCAGTGCCCGGATCTTCGGCATCGTGCTGCCGCTCAATTTCGACTCGCCCTATCAGGCCGGCAGCATCATCGAATTCTGGCGCCGCTGGCACATGACCTTGTCGCGGTTCCTGCGCGATTACCTCTATATCCCGCTGGGCGGCAACCGGCATGGCCCGGTGCGCCGCTACCTCAATCTGGCGGTGACCATGGTACTGGGCGGGCTGTGGCATGGGGCGGCCTGGACTTTCGTCGCCTGGGGTGCCTGGCATGGCGTGTTGCTGGTGCTGAACCATCTGTGGCGCGGCACGATCGCCCGGTTCGGCCTGGGCGCGGTGGCTGCGACGGCGCCGCTGCGGCTGGTGGGCTGGGCGCTCACGTTTTTCCTCGTGATGCTGGGTTGGGTGCTGTTCCGCGCCGACGGCTTCGACACGGCGAGCCGGATCTTCGGCGCGATGGCGGGGCGGTCGGGCGGCTTTGCCGCCTTCACGCCGGGGCTGGAAAATGCCGTCGAACTGGCATGCCTCGGCGCCATCGCCTTTCTTGCGCCGAACAGCCAGAGCATCGTGCTGAACCAAACCGGCTGGTGGCGCTGGCGTCCGACGCCGGTCTGGGCCGTGGCGATGGCCGCCTTGTTTCTGCTGGCGCTGGGCCAGATGTCCGACGTCAGCCCGTTTCTCTATTACCGGTTTTGACCATGCACGCGCATCGCCGCTACGCGCTGCTGTTGGTCGGGTCAATGGTGGCACTCACGCTCGGCTTCGGCCTGTGGGCGCGCGGGTTCGAGCCTTTGTGGGGCGATCTCACCCGGATCGGCTGGCGCAGCGAGAATGAGTATGGCTGGACCGAGCCCAAGCAGCATTTCGAACCGCTCGCCGCCGAAATCGGCCGCCTCGACCGGCATTACGACATCGTCGTGATCGGCGACAGCTTCACCGGCGAATCGCCCTGGCATCCGGGCACGACCTGGCCGCATTTCCTGGCGCATGATACCGGGCTCGATATCGGGATCTTCGATAGTGACGACGACCTCCTGGGCCGGCTCATCGCCAACCCCGGCTTTCAGGCCGATCCGCCGGAAGTGGTCATCTATGAGATCGTCGAGCGGAACTTCATCCCCGGCCACCCCTCCGCCCCCGGTGAGGCCTGCCCGATCACGCAGAACTCACCGCATCCGGTGCTGGTGCCCCACCCCGACGCGCCGCCGCCGCTGCCGGATCTGCGCCCGACGACCCGGCCCTGGACGGAGCTTCCGGTCAGCTACGGCCTGGCCTTCCTCGTCCAAAATCTGCGCCGTTGGGTGATCGGGCACGAGACGACGAATTCCGTGGCGCTGAACCTCACCCGCTCCGGGCTGTTCTCCAGCCGGAGCGACCGGTCGCTGCTGGTCTATGGTGAGGATTTCAACAAGATCGGCTGGGACGAACAGCGCTGGCGCGATGCCGCCTGCAATCTGCTACGGCTGAAGCAGCGGGTCGAGGCCAATGGCCGCACCCGGTTCCTGACCATGGTGGCGCCGGACAAGCTGACCAGCTATGGCCCCTGGCTCGAAGACGAGAGCTTTCGCGACTTGAGCCGGCTCGATCTGCTGGACCAATATCCGGCCCTAGATCTGGTCCGCTTCGACCGGGGGAATTTCGACCCGGCGGCCCATGTCGATCTCTATCTGCCCGACGACACGCATTGGTCAACTTCCGGCCACGCGCGGGCGGCGGAACTGGTTGAAGAGCGGCTGCGGGTATTAGGCGTGCTGTCGGCGGTGACGGCGGCGCCATAGTGTCCGACGGCGAGCGGTCGAGAGAGCGCCGCGGCTCCTCCGGTGCAGCGTCAGACCGCGGCCGGCGGCAGGAACCGATCCCAATAGGGGCTCCCGCCGATCCGTTCGCCCAGAAAATCGCTGAACGCCCGCACCCGCTGCGGCACCTGGCGCGAGGGCGGGTAGACCGCGTGGATCGCGGCATCGGGAGCGGCAAAGCCGTCGAGCAGGCAGACCAGATCGCCGCGTTCCAAGGCGGCACCGACAATGAAGCTTGGCAGCAGCGCGATGCCGTAGCCGGCGATCGCGGCCGACAGCAGCAGATCGCCATTGTTGGCCTGAAGCCGGCCGCGCACGGCGATCGCGACCCATTGGCCGTCAATGCGGAACGACCAATGATCGCTTCGTCCGGTGCCGGTGTAGATCAGGCATTCATGCGCCGAAAGCTCGGCCGGATGCATCGGCCGGCCGCGTTCCGCCAGATAGGCCGGGCTGGCGCACAGCACGGTGCGGATCGGCGCCAGACGCCGGGCGATCAGCGAGCTGTCCGGCAATCGCCCGATGCGCAACGCCATGTCGTAGCCGCCCTGAATCAGATCGACCACCCGGTCGTCCATGTCGAGATAGACTTCCAATTGCGGATGCGCCGTCATGAAATCGAGCAGGGCGGGCCGCAGATGGAGCAGCGCGAAGCTCAACGGCGCGGCGATGCGCAGCGTGCCGCGCAGTGCACTGCCATGGCGACCGGCCGCCTCTTCGGCCTCCTCGACCTCGCGCAGCGCTCGGCCGCAGCCTTCGAGAAAAGCCTGACCGGCTTCGGTCAGGCTGAGGCGTCGTGTCGTGCGGTTGAGCAGCCGCACGCCCAGCCGCTGCTCCAGATCGGCGACGCGCTGGCTGACCATGGATTTCGACAGGCCAAGGCGCTGGGCGGCGGCGGTGAAGCTCTGGGCTTCGGCGGTGCGCACAAACGCCGCCATCTCTTCCAACTTGCCCATGAGACTGGCCCCGATTGCCGAACAGTGTTTTCCACAATAGCCCGATTATCCACCTGGGCGGAACGGTTTATGGTTCTGCCTTGACAGGAGCGCTCGTGCGCTCGGGAAACTTGCCAGAAGGACAATCAATCATGACCAAGATTCTGGTTCTCTATTACAGCAGCTACGGCCATGTCGAGACGATGGCCGGTGCCGTCGCCGCGGGCGCGCGCGCGGTAGCGGGCACCGAAGTTTCCGTGAAGCGCGTGCCGGAGCTGATGCCGCGCGACGTGGCCGAAAAGGCCCATGTCAAACTGGATCAAGCGGCACCGATCGCCACGGTCGATGAATTGGCCGGCTATGATGCGATCATCTTCGGGACGCCGACGCGGTTCGGCAATATGGCGGCGCAGATGCGCAATTTCCTCGATCAAACCGGCGGGCTGTGGGTCGCCGGCAAACTGATCGGCAAGATCGGCAGCGTCTTCACCTCGACCGGCTCGCAGCATGGCGGCCAGGAAACGACGATCACTTCGTTTCATTCCACGTTGCTGCATCACGGCATGGTCGTGGTCGGCGTGCCTTACAGCCATCCCGGCCTGACCGTGCTCGACGAAGTCAGCGGGGGGACACCTTATGGCGCCTCGACCATCGCCGGCGGTAAAGGCGAGCGTCAGCCGAGCGAGAACGAGTTGTCGATCGCCCGGTTCCAGGGCGAGCATGTTGCGAAGCTGGCCACCAAGCTGGCTGCGTAAGAACAAAAGCGCGGGGCCGGAAGCGGCTCCGCGCTTATTCAGCCGGCCGATAGCCTTTCGGCGCCTCCTGCATCAGCGCCAGAAGATGACCGTCGGGATCGTGGAAGAACGCCATCCATAAATCATGGTCGGCCATCGGCGCGACCAAATGCGGTTCGGTCTTGAAGACGATTCCGCGCTCGCGAAGTTCGCGGCACGCCACGGCGATGTCGGCGCAGGTGAAATAGATCGGCGAGGCGCGGGCGACGCTTTCGCTGTCCGCGGCTTTTTCCACAAGCAGGCGCACGCCGCAACAATCGAAGAAGGCGAGATCGCCGAAGCGGTACAGTTTCCGCAGTCCGAGCGTGTCGCGATAAAACACTTCGGCCCGATCGGTGTCCGCGACCGAGAGGGTGATTTGTCCGATCCGGTTTAGGCTGAAGCTCATTGTGGCCTCCGGTGAGGTTTTGTTTTTCCCCCGGCAGAGTACCACGGCCGCCTGGCGCGCAGGATTTTCTCCGAAGTCTGAGACATAACGCGCGCCTGAGCGCGTTATGTCTGGCCGGCTATCCTATCGCTGCGGCCCGATCAGCGCCCTTAGCGATGGCCGCCACCGCCATGTCCAAAACCGCCATGTCCAAAACCGCCGCCACGGCCGCCAAAACCACCACGGCCGCCAAACCGGCCGCCGAAGCCGACGCCGAAGAAGCCGGGGCCGTAAAATCCGGGCGCTCCGTAATAGTATCCGGGGTAATAACCGGGGTAGTAGCCCGGATAACCGGCATAGGGGTAAGCGTAGGGGTAGGGGTACGGATAAGCTGCCCCATACCCTCCGCCATAGCCTCCGAAACCGAAGCCGACGCCGACGCGCACACCGGCCTGGGCCGATGGCGCCGCGAGCGCCACGCCGACCACGGCCAGCGTCACCGCCGCCAGACTCAGAACACGCTTTGACACCGACACCATGATAATCTCCTCGATCGTATGCTCGCTCTGCTCAAGACGAAATGGCTGGGCAACTTGTTCCCTGGCCGCTAGCGGAGAAACGCTGCATTCCGTCTCTTTCCGATAGATATAGATAGGAACCAATCGGGGCGCAAATGAGGCAAGAGGCCGCGCCCAGGGCGGGGCTCGCATGTTAGAATAGAATGGGCCCGCGTGACCGATAGGCTACGGCATTCACACAATTCATTTGACCAAACTGTAGAAGCTTGAATCTATGGGGCATTTCTTG
>JAXDMU010000344.1:0-4389 GCA_034665905.1 Aliidongia sp.
TTCTTCTTGACGATGCCGATCAGCAGGATGATGCCGATGATGCCGATCACGCCCAGATCGCTGCCCGCCAGCATCAGCGCCAGCAAGGCACCGACCCCGGCCGAGGGCAGGGTCGAGAGAATCGTGATCGGGTGGATGAAGCTCTCATAGAGCACACCCAGCACAATATACATCGTGGCGATCGCGGCAACGATCAACAGCACCTCATTGTCGAGCGACGCCTGAAAGGCGAGTGCGGCCCCCTGGAAGGTGGTGAGCACGCTGACCGGCAGCCCGATCGATTGTTCGGCCGCACGGATCGTCGTGACCGCCTCGCCCAGCGACTGCCCCGGCGCCAGATTGAACGAGATCGTGGTCGCGGGAAACTGACCCAGATGATTGACTTGAAGCGGCACATTCGTCTCGGTCACCTTGGCGACCGAGGACAACGGCACCTGGCCGTTCGCCGCGACCGAAGATGGCAGATAGATCGAGTTCAGGGAGTCGAGGGTCGATTGCAGCGCCGGATCGGCTTGCAGAATGACGCGATACTGGTTCGACTGGGTGAACACCGTCGAAACGATGCGCTGACCGAACGAATCATACAGCGCATTGTCGACGGTGGCCGGCGTGATGCCAAAGCGGCCGGCGGTATCGCGGTCGATCGTGATATAGGCGGCAAGCCCGTGATCCTGGCTGTCGCTTGCTACATCTTCGAGCGCCGGTAAACTCGTCAGCTTGTCGAGCAGTTTGGGCACCCACTGCGCCAGTTCGACCGGATTAGCGTCCTCGACGATGAATTGATATTGCGCCCGGCTGACCGTCGCGTCGATCGTCAGATCCTGGACCGGCTGCATGAAGAGCGAAATGCCTGCGATCCCGGCGGTCTCGCGCGTCAGATTGCGGATGACGTCGCTGACAGCGTGGCTGCGCTGTTCCAGCGGCTTCAGATTGATCAGAATCCGGCCGCTATTCACCGTCGTGTTGGTGCCGTCGATGCCGATGAAGGACGAGACGCTCTCAACGTCGATATCCTGGAGCACGGCGGACGCCAGAGTCTGCTGGCGTTCGGCCATGCCGGAATAGGAAACCGATTGCGCGCCCTGGGTGATGCCCTGGATGAGGCCGGTATCCTGGACCGGGAAGAAGCCTTTCGGGATGATGATATAGAGCCAGACCGTGACGACCAGCGTCGCCGCGGCCACCAACAGGGTCAGGCCCTGATGATCGAGTACCCAGGCGAGTCGCCGGCCGTAGTAATCGATCACCGCCTGGAACCACTCGTTGCTTTTGCGCGCGAGCGTGCTTTGCTCGGCCTCTTCCTGGTGGCGCAGCAGCTTGGCGCACAGCATCGGCACCAAGGTCAGCGACACCACGGCGGAGATGACGATGGTGACGGCCAGCGTGATGGCGAATTCGTGGAACAGCCGCCCGACGACATCGCCCATGAACAGCAGCGGAATCAACACGGCGATCAGCGAGACGGTCAGCGAAATGATGGTAAAGCCGATCTGCGCCGAGCCCTTGAGTGCCGCCTTCAGCGGCGGCTCGCCGGCTTCGATGTAGCGAGCGATGTTCTCGATCATGACGATGGCGTCATCGACCACGAAACCGGTCGCGACCGTGAGCGCCATGAGCGACAGATTGTTTAGGCTGAAGCCCAGCTCGTACATCGCGGCCAGTGTGCCAACGAGCGACAGCGGCACCGAGAGGCTGGGAATGATCGTCGCCGGAATATTGCGCAGGAACAGAAAAATGACCGCGACGACCAGCACCACGGCCAGCGCCAGCTCGAACTCGACATCGCGCACCGACGCTCGGATCGTCACCGTCCGGTCCGTCAGCACCGCCACCTCGACCGCCGACGGCAGGCTCGCGGTCAGATTCGGCAGCAGCGCCTTGATCTGATCGACCACTTGAATGACGTTGGCGCCCGGCTGGCGCTGGATATTGAGAATGATCGCCGGCGTGGTGTTCATCCAGCCGCCGAGGAAGACATTCTCCGCACCATCGACGATCTGTGCGACATCCTGGAGCCGCACCGGCGAGCCGTTCTTGTAGGCGACCAGGATCTTGCCGTATTCGGCGGCACTGCCGATCTGGTCGTTGGCATTGATCGTGTAAGACCGCGCCGGCCCGTCGAAGCTGCCCTTGGGCGTATTGACATTGGCGTTGGCGATCGTCGTGCGCAGATCGTCGATATTGAGGCCATATCCGGCCAGCGCCTTGGGATTGGCCAGCACGCGCACGGCCGGCCGGTTGCCACCGCTGAGGCTGACCAGCCCGACGCCCGAAAGCTGCGAGATCTTTTGCGCCACTCTTGTGTCGGTCAGATCTTCGAGCTGGGTCAGCGACAGGGTCTTGGACGTGATGCCGAGAGTGAGGACCGGCGCGTCGGCCGGATTGACCTTGGCATAGATCGGCGGCGCCGGCAGGTCGGACGGCAGAAGGTTGCCGGCGGCATTGATCGCGGCCTGCACCTCCTGCTCGGCCACGTCGAGGGCAAGGTTCAGATTGAATTGCAGCGTGATGACCGATGCGCCGCCCGAACTGGTCGAGGTCATCTGATTGAGGCTCGGCATCTGCCCGAACTGCACTTCGAGCGGTGCGGTCACCGACGAGGTCATCACATCCGGGCTGGCGCCGGGATAAAAGGTCTGGACCTGGATCGTCGGGTAATCGACCTGGGGTAAGGCGGCGAGCGGCAGGAAATTATAGGCGACGATGCCGACCATCATGATCGCGACCATCAGCAGGGAGGTCGCGACCGGTCGAAGCACGAAAAGCTGCGAAGGATTCATCGCGGGTTGCTCCGTCCGTCGCGGCCGCTCACTGGGGGTCTTTGCGTTTGTGGCGGTCTGTTTTGGCTGCGGGATCGGCCGCTGCCGGCTTTACCGCGGGCACGTCCGGGCTGGCCGGCGGCGCCGTCCCGGCCGCTGCGGCGGGCTTTTCCTCGGGCAGCGTGACCGCGGCGCCCTCGCGCAGCTTGTCGGCGCCGTCCACCACGACTTTTTCGCCGGTTTCCAACCCCTTGGCGACCGACACATCTTCCGCATTGCCCGGCCCCAGCGTCACCGGGCGCACCGTGACCGTGTTGTCGGGTTTCACGACATAGACAAAGGTGCCGGGCGCCCCGCGCTGCACCGCGGCCACCGGCATCAGCAGCGCATCATGCAGCACATCGAGTTGGAGGGCGGCATTGACGAACTGATTGGGAAACAGGCCGCTGTCGGCATTGTCGAACGACGCCCGGATCTTCACCGTTCCGGTCGTGGTGTCGATCGTGTTGTCCACGGTTTCGACCTTACCAGTGGCGATCTTGACCGATTGCGTCCGGTCATAGGCGATCACCGGCAGCGCCGCCCCGGCCCGCACCCGCTTCATCACATTGGGCAGATCGTCTTCGGGCAGGGTGAAGACGACGCTGATCGGCTGCAACTGGGTGATCAGCACGATGCCGCCGGGATCGCTGGTCTGGACGTAATTGCCCTGATCGACCTGACGCAGCCCGACCCGGCCGGTCACAGGCGCCACGATATGGCAATAAAGCAGATTGAGCTTGGCGGTATCGACCGAGCCCTGATCGGTCTTGACCGTGCCTTCAAGCTGATGGACCAGAGACATCTGCGTGTCGAGTGTCTGCTGCGCGACCGAATCCTCTTTATAGAGTCTTTGATAGCGGGTCAGATCGATCCGGGCATTGGCCAGCAGCGCCTGATCCTTGGCGAGCGTGCCCTCGGCTTGTTCCAGCGCATTCTGATAGGGCCGCGGATCGACCTGGGCCAGGAAATCGCCTTGCTTGACCAGTTGGCCTTCCTGGAACGCCACTTGCTGCAATTGTCCGGCAATCTGGGTCTTGATCGTGACGGTGGCGAGCGGCGTCACCGTGCCGAGTTCGTTCAGAATCACCGGCATGTCGCCCTTGCGCGCGGCGGCGGCACCGACCGGTGTGGCTTGCTGACCGCCAAAGCGCCCGCCGCGCGGGGCCGGGCCACTGTCATGTGGCTTGGCGACGATCCAGACCACCGCGCCGATCGCCAGCGCACCGACGATCAGCCACACGAAAAGGGATCTCGTCCGGCGCGGCGGCGGCACGATCGTCCGCTGGCTGGTCGGCGCCCTTTTGAAATCCTGATCGTCCATGGTTCTGCGTGCTCTTATCGAATATTGACCGCGGCTTAGGGGAACCCAGTAACGTATAACGTTTCAGTCGACCGACCGCTCCCGGATTTCCCCACAAGGCGACCGACCCTAGCCCCGGCATGTTTCAACTCGCCGATCGGAATGGCGCTACTCTGTAACAGATGGTTTCCGCCAGCGGCAAGCCGCAGCCGGAAGGCGAGAAAAATCGAGGGAATGAGGCCGCTTCTAACTGGTAGCGCGCGCCTTGTTCATCATCGCCGGTCCCCG
>JAXDMU010000345.1:0-2926 GCA_034665905.1 Aliidongia sp.
CGAGAGTTCGGCGCCGGGGTCGAAGGCGTTTTGCTGAAGGCGGATCATCGCCTCACCCGCCGGTGACAGGCGGGAACAGCGCCACCTCATCGTCCGGCGCCAGGATCTGGTCGGCACCGGCATAATCCTGATTGACCGCGACCTTGACGATCGAGAGATTGGCCAGCGCTTCCGCATGGCCGGGGCTGCGCGTCTTCAGCCAGGCGAGCAGATCGCCGACATTGCGCACCTCGGCCGGGGCGTCGACCTGTTCTTCGGACAGGCCGATGCGGTCTCTGAGCCAGGCGAAATAGATCAGTTTCATGCGTTGGGCCCTTCGATCGGCGCGGCCTCGGCGATGATCAGATCGGCCAGGCCCGCGATATCGCTTTCATCATAGATGGGCAGGCGGATCGTGGCGCACAGGGGGGCGGGCAGGCGTTCGACGGCATAGATTGCGCGGATCAGTGGATCGGACGGGTAAAGCGGCTCCTTGCCCAGGCTCGCGCGCAGTACTTCGAGCTTTGGGTGCGCGTGTCGCTTGAAACCCTCGACCAGCAGCAGATCAACCGGACTCATCCGGGCGACGAGGTCTTCGAGCGCCGGTTCGGCTTCGCCGCGCAATTCGTGCTGCACGGCCCAGCGCCGGGCCGACGTAATCATCACTTCGGTGGCACCGGCTTCGCGGTGGCGGAAACTGTCCTTGCCGGGCTGATCGAGGTCGAACTCGTGATGGGCGTGCTTCACCGTCGAGACGCTAAGGCCGCGCCCGATCAGTTCGGGCAGCAGGCGGGCGAGCAGCGTGGTCTTGCCGCTGCCGCTCCAGGCGGCCAGCCCAAAGAGCCGCATGCGGTCAGCCGACGCCATTGGCGGCCTGCCGCGGCGGCCTGGGCTTGGCGTCTTCGGCCTCCATATGAACCAGCCCGTGGGTCAGGTAATCATAGCCGGTGATCAGCGTCAGCATCGCGGCGAGCCACAGCAGCCCTTCGCCGGCCAGTTCGATCTGGGCGGCGAAGGGCAGGGCGCCGCTGCCCAGCAGGACGCCGATGGCGCCCATCTGAATCCCGGTCTTCCATTTCGCCAGCCGACTGACCGGCACGCTGACGCGCAAGCCCGCCAGGAATTCGCGTAAGCCCGAGACAAGGATCTCGCGCGCCAGGATGACCAGCGCCGGAAACAGGGTCGGTGGGCTCAACCGGTCGAAGGCGACCAGCATCATCAGGATCAGCGAGACCAGAAGCTTGTCGGCGATCGGGTCGAGAAACCGGCCGAACGCGGAAATCTGCTGCCAGCGCCGGGCGAAGTGGCCGTCGAGCCAGTCGGTCACGCAGGCCGCCCCGAACAGGACGCCGCCGAACCAGGCATCCCACGGATGGCCCAGGTAAAAAGTCCCCACCACCAGCGGAATCACGGCGATCCGGGAAAGGGTGAGCAGGTTCGGCAAAGTCTTCAGCATGCCCCATCCTACTCATCCGCGTGGAAATGGTTGTAGATTTTTTTTGCCACCGTACCGCTGATGCCGGGAACGGTCTCCAGATCGCTCAAGCCCGCGCGCGCGACCGCCTTGGCCGAACCGAAATGATGCAGCAGCGCCTTCTTCCGGTTCGGTCCGATGCCGGCAATCTCGTCGAGCGGTGAGCGGGCCATCGCCTTCTGCCGGCGGGCACGATGCGTGCCGATCGCGAATCGGTGCGCCTCGTCGCGCAGACGCTGAAGGAAATACAGCACCGGATCCTTCGGTTCGAGCGAGAAGGGCGGCTTGCCCGGCACGAAGAAGCGCTCGCGCCCGGCATTGCGATCGGGTCCCTTGGCGATCGCGGCGAGCGGGACATCGTCGATGCCGAGTTCGACCAGCACCGCCACGGCCACGCCGAGCTGCCCGGCGCCGCCATCGATCAGCACCAGATCCGGCCATTGCCCGAGTGCGCGTTCGGGATCTTCCTTGAGCGCGCGGGCGAAGCGGCGCTCCATCACCTCGCGCATCATGGCGTAGTCGTCACCGGCCGCGGCAGCGCTCTTGATGTTGAATTTGCGATAGGCGTTCTTCATCAGCCCGTCCGGCCCGGCCACCACCATGGCGCCGATCGCGTTGGTGCCCTGGATATGGGAATTGTCGTAGATCTCGATCCGCTGCGGCGCCGCCTCCAACTCGAAGACCCGGCCTACGCCGTCGAGCAGCTTGCGCTGCGACGAGGATTCGGCCTGGCGCCGGCCCAGCGCCTCGCGGGCATTGACCAGCGCGTGCTCGACCAGCTTGTGCTTGTCACCACGCTCGGGCACGGCCAACCGGACCCGGTGGCCGCTCGCGGTCGAAAGCGCCTCGGCCAGCAATTCCGCCTCGGCCGGCTCCTGGCTCAGCAGCAGCAGCGGCGGGATCGGTTTGCCGTCGTAGAATTGTCCGACGAAGCCCGACAGCACCTCGGCCGCGTCGAGCTGCCGGTCGTGGCCCGGGAAGTAGGCGCGATTGCCCCAATTCTGCCCGCCGCGGAAGAAGAAGACCTGGACGCAGCTCTGGCCGCCTTCCTGATGCAGCGCCACGACATCGGCGTCGGCCAGCCCCTCGACATTGATGTTCTGATCGGCCGAGATCTGGGCGAGCGCCCGCACGCGGTTGCGGATCTGCGCCGCCGTCTCGAAATCCAGCCGATCCGATGCCGCCATCATCTCGGCCACTAGCACCTTGTTGATCTCGGTCGAGCGCCCGGTCAGAAAGGCGCGCGCCTGATCGACCAGGTGCAGATACTCGGCCGCGCCGATCCGGTCGACGCAAGGGGCCGAACAGCGCTTGATCTGAAATTGCAGGCAGGGCCGGGTCCGGCTCTGGAAAATGCTGTCGGAGCACGATCGTAGCAGAAAGGCGCGCTGGAGCGCCGTGATCGTGCGGTTGACCGCGCCGGCCGAGGCGAACGGGCCGAAATACTCCCCGCCCTCGACCCGCGCACCGCGA
>JAXDMU010000346.1:0-9632 GCA_034665905.1 Aliidongia sp.
CGTCAAACGATTCCAGTTTTCGGCCTCCTTGTGATCGGGGTTGCCGATCCCCGTCGATGTGCGTTGTTTCAATAGCATTGAAGGCGGGACGATGCACGCGCTTCGAGCGGAACAAGCCTACTTCCCGATCTTGGGATTTGTCTCGATATTAACCTGATCGGAGTTTGGCAGGGGAGAGTCATTTGTCGCAATTATCGTTGCCGATGCCGGCTTCGATCCCGCTCTGCACTGGCGTCCTGTTGTTGCCCGGCTACGCTGGCGCGGCGGTTTTGGCGACCGCTCAGGCGCTGCTGGCCGCGTGCCCGCCGCGAATCATGATGACGCCGTGGGGCAAGCCGATGTCCGTCGCGATGACCAATTGCGGATGTCTCGGCTGGGTAAGCGACGCCGCGGGCTATCGCTACGACGCTTGCGATCCGGCCGGCGGGCTGCCCTGGCCCGCCATGCCCGATATTTTCCACCGTCTCGCCGCTTCCGCTTCGGCGGTTGCGGGTTACGACGGGTTCGATCCGCAGGCTTGCCTGATCAATCTGTACGGGCCGGATGCGCGGATGGGGCTGCATCAGGATCGTGACGAGGCGGCTTTCGATCAGCCGATCGTTTCCGTCTCGCTCGGCCGTTCGGCCCGATTTCGAATCGGCGGCATGCGTCGCACGGAGCCGACCCGCGCGGTGACGCTCGATCATGGCGACGTCGTCGTCTTCGGTGGGGCGGCGCGGCTGATGTTCCACGGCATCGATCGGCTGGTCGGCCCGGCCCATCCGATGCTGGGGAAGAACCGGATCAATCTGACCTTTCGACGCGTTACGGCGCCCTGCGGCACCGCCGGGATTTCGTCCTGATTTTCGGACGACGATCCTGTAAGGTGGCCGCCCGATACCATAGACGTCGCTGCGGATGACAAATTTCTGGATGCGCCTTCGTTTCCTGCCACTGCTCGGCGCGGCTCTTTTGCCGGCATTGATCGGCTGCACCAAGACAGGGCAGCCGGCGCCGGCTGCCGATCTCGGCTGTGCGAGCGAGACTGCCGCTTTCGCGGAGGCGGCAAAGGCCGTTCCGGCCCCGCCGGCAGCAAACGGGGAAGTTTATTGGATGCAGTTGCAGCAGGCCGGCGCGGAAAAAGGCGCGACGGCGCAGCGCTTGACGGGCGAGTTGGTGACCCTCGGCATGGTGATTGATCGAATGGATGCGCGTTACGTCGCGCTTGAGGTTTGCCGTCTTGGTCAGGCGGACGCGCTGCGCGCGGAGATCGCCGATGGAAAGCTGGCGGCGAAGCGCGGGGCCGAGCTGCTGGTCACCGAAAACAAGTCATTCGATGCCGAATTGGCGCAAGGCCATGCGGTGGCGGCACAGATCGCGGCGGTTCGAACCGTACTCCAGGAAACCGCGGAACGAATGGTCGCAGCGATACCGGACAGCGGCGCCAAGGTCGCCAAGACGGTGGCATCACCGGCGGTGCCGGGAACGCCTTATGTTGCAAACGAAAGTTCCGAGATTTTCGCGCGGCCCGATGTTGGCGGCGGCCGTATCGCCGATCTGCGCAAGGGCCAGCGGGTTCTGGGGCCCGGCGGCGGCCCAAATCCCGGCTGGATCACGCTGACGCTGAATGACGGGTCGCTCGGATACGTCCAGGCCGGGGCACTCCGGCAGGTTCAACCCAATGCCTCGGCGGTGATT
Organism: Aliidongia sp.; assembly: GCA_034665905.1. Classification (GTDB taxonomy): domain Bacteria; phylum Pseudomonadota; class Alphaproteobacteria; order ATCC43930; family CGMCC-115725; genus JAXDMU01. The sequence continues at coordinate 1,678 of JAXDMU010000346.1, forward strand.
TCTCCGGCCCACGCCAGGGCGTTGCGTGCGGCGGGTAGCGATCCCGTTGTCGTCATGGCCTTGACCGCGCGCGAGGTCGTGCCGGCGAAAGCGCAAGGGTTCGCCTCGAAGCTTGATGCCGCGTCCGAGAGTGCCTCGACCGCCTTTGCCACCGAATCGCCAGCGGCTGGCGCGACAGTGTTGTTACCGTAGTCATGTCCCGGCGGAAATGGAGCCGCATCGCCATGGCCGATCGGGTCCGGAAAATCACCGGTTCGCACCGATCCGGCACGTATCGCCAGCCGGTACGGCCGACGACGATGAATGCCGGCCGTACCGGGGTCATCAACGTCAAACGCCTCGGGTTGAAACGCACCGGCTGGCGCGATGCCTATCATTTCCTGATGACCATCCCGATGCCGTGGCTGCTGCTGGCGCTTATCTCGGCCTATCTCGTGGCAAATGCGGCGTTTGCACTGCTTTATCTGGGCGTTCCCGGCAGTATCGCCAATGCGCGGCCGGGCTCCTTCGCCGATGCCTATTTCTTCAGTGTCCAGACCATGGCGACGATCGGCTATGGCGCGCTGCTGCCCGATGGCCTCACCGGCAATCTTATCGCGACAGCCGAAACGGTGGTCGGCATGCTGGCCGTCGCCTTGTCGGCCGGTATCGTCTTTGCGCGGGTCTCGCGGCCGACCGCTCGGATGATGTTCAGCGAGATCGCCGTGGTCGGCCCGCGCAACGGTGTGCCGACCCTGATGTTTCGCGTCGCCAATCAACGCCGCAATCAGATCGTCGAGGCGCAGATCGCGGTCACGCTGCTGCGCCGGGAAAAGACCGCCGAAGGCGAGGAAGTGCGCCGGTTCCACGATCTGAAGCTGGAGCGCAGCCGCACGCCGATCTTCGCCCTGACCTGGACCGTGCTGCATGCCATCGACTCGGACAGCCCGCTGTTCGGGGCGACACACGAAACGCTCGAACGGGACGATGTCGAGATCATTTGTTCCGTCACCGGCATCGACGAGACGTTTGCGCAACCGGTCCATGCGCGTTTCGGCTATTCCCCGCACCATATTCGCTGGAATACCCGTTTTGCCGATATCATGCTACGCGGCGATGACGGCAGTCGCGCCGTCGACTATACGCGGTTCCACGATACGGCGGACTGATCGGGCGTTGCCCCGAAGGGAATTACGAGTGAGCACGGGAACATCAAGCGCCGCTTTGCCGGTGGTGAGAAAAATCGCGGCCTTGCGGACACAGATCGCCGCTTGGCGGCAGGCCGGCGACCGCATCGCACTGGTCCCGACCATGGGTGCGCTGCATGACGGGCATCTGGCTTTGGTGCGGCGTGCCCTGGCGGAGAATGACCGGGTGGCGGTCAGTATCTTCGTCAATCCGACGCAATTCGGGCCGAACGAAGATTTCGCGAGCTATCCGCGCGACGAGTCGGCGGATGTGGCGAAGCTCCAACCATTGGGCGTGCATTTGGTCTGGGCGCCCGAGCCGGATGAAATGTATCCGCCGGGCTTCGCCACCGCGGTGCGGGTTGCTGCCCTGACCGATCATCTCGACGGGCCGCATCGTCCGGGCCATTTCGACGGAGTCGCGACCGCCGTGACCAAGCTGCTGCGCCAGGTGGAGCCGCATCGGGCCTATTTCGGCGAGAAAGATTACCAGCAGCTGAGAATCGTGAACCGGCTGACGCGGGATCTCGATCTCGGCGTCGAGATTGTTGGCGTTCCCACGGTACGCGACCATGACGGTCTGGCGCTTTCATCGCGCAATGCCTATCTCAGTACGCAGGAGCGAGAGCGAGCCGCCCTGCTGCCGCTCATACTGGCGCGCACTGCCGCCGCGGCCGCAGCCGCCACGGCCGGCTTTGTCGATTTGCTCAACGAAGCCCGCGACATGCTTACCGATGCCGGGTTCGGGCCGATCGACTACATCCAGATCGGCGACGCCGAAACCCTGGCGCCGGTCGATTCACTGGAACGGCCCGCACGAATCTTCGTTGCGGCGCGCATGGGAAAAACCCGGCTGATCGACAACATGCCGGTTCCATCGGGGAACGCGACCGGGTCGTTCGAACGTGCGGCGCCTCAAGCCAGGGCGGGCTGAGCGATCCGGCTGTTCGCCTGCCGATGGACCGCCAGCTCGTTCCGGCGATATTCCTGAAGCTCCATCAATGAACGTTGCAGAATCTTCAATTCCTCGCGATCTTCGCGGTCCTGGACGTCAAGACAACTGAGCTTGATCTCGACCAGATCGATCAGGGTCTCGATGGAGCGTGGCGATAATTTTGACACGGTAGCCTCCTTGAAGGACTCTTCGACCTTAGTTTGCTCGTGATAGTGTTAACGAGTTGTCTCCAATAATCCCGATTTGTAGAAATGCTGCGCGGCGACCGGCATGCGGAAGCTCATTGTGCAAGGAAGTTTTTACGACTGGTCGTGTAAACCAATTCCACCAAAGCTCCTTCGAACCTACGGGTACAATCGATCGATTGATACCGGATACCTGGCGCTCTCAATGCGTTATAGTAAGAGATAAAGTGAGCGAAATTTCGATCAGCGGCACTCCTTCCCGCATTCTGGCCGGTTCGGCTTACGACGAGACACTGTCGCGCCGGTTCCTTCGTGTCTGCGGTCTGGGGACGGCGTTCTGGCTGCTACAGGGCCTGACGCTAACGGTTTATCCCGGTATCGGTGTTATCCGGCCCGACTTCATTCTGGAGTCTTTGCTTGCCGCGACATGTTCGTGTGGTCTCCTGGCCTTGGTCGGGGAGATGGCTGGCTGGATCGCGATGCCTTCCGGAGCGATTGCCGGAGGGGGGGCAGCGGTAACTCATCTCCTCCTGCTTGCGGGGTTGTCGGGTGGCTCCAGGGTAATGCCGGTCGGCGGCGTGGTCGTCTTCGTCATCGCCGCCGCGACGCTGACGGTACTCGATTGGAACCGCCTTCTGACGGCCGATCGCTGGACGCGGCTCGGTGCCGTCGGAACCGGGATCAGCGGTTTTGCGCTCATTCAGCTTGTCGGATTGGCGGCGCTGGGTCGCGGTTCGGCAATACCGATCGTTTGGGCCGGCACGGCGGCCGGGCTGTGGTGCGGTTGCCTCAGCTTGCTTGTCGGCGTTCGGTTGGGGGATTTGTCGCTGTTCGCCAGCCCCGAATCCCTCGCCCGGCGCGAGCGGTTCCGGGTTATTGCCGAGGCGCTGCCGATACCCATCGTGCTGACCAGTGCGGTCGATCACCAAGTGCTGTTTACCAACGACCGGCTGCTTGCGCAATTCCACTTCGATGACGCGGCCAACCCGGATCGCCAGACGGGTTCCTATTACGTCCAGCCGGATGATCGGCGCCTTTTGATGGCGGCGCTGCGACGCCGGGGTTCCATCGAGAATTATGAGATCCAATTGCGGCGCCTCGACGGTTCCACCTTCTGGGCATTGCTGTCGGCCCGCGCCATCAGCTTCAGCGGCGAGCCGGCGATTCTGGCGAGCGTTGTCGATATCAGCGCCCGCAAGGAGGCCGAGGCGGCATTGCTCGCCAGCGAGATCCGTTATGCGCTGATCTCGCGCGCGGCCAATGACGGTATCTGGGATTGGGATATCCCCAGCGGCGCGGTTTATTACTCGACGCGCTGGAAGGAGATCGTCGGGATCGCCGGCGAACGGGGCAATGCGCGCCTCGACGATTGGCTGAACCGGGTCCATCCCGACGATATCGCCCGGCTGCGCGGTGAAATCGACGACCATATCGCCGGCGGCACGCCGCAACTCGATACCGAATATCGAATATTGCATGGCGACGGACGCTATTGCTGGATGCAATGCCGGGCGATCACGCTGCGCAACAGCGAGGGCGCACCGATCCGGATGGCCGGTTCGCAGTCCGATATCACCCTGCGCAAGACTTATGAAATCAGCCTGTTGAATGCTGCTTACGAAGACCGGCTGACCGGGGCGCACAATCGCGCCTTCTTCAATCGGCTGGTGGAGACGAGGGACAGCATCCAATCGATCGAGGGAACGGCGATTATGCTGTTCAATATCGATCAATTTCGGCGACTCAACGACACGCTGGGAAACGGCGCCGGCGATGCCCTGTTGATTGCCATGGCACGGCGACTGGTGGCGCGGGTGGAACCGGCGGATGCGCTGGCCCGCATCGGCAGCGACGAATTCGCGATCTGGCTTCAGTCGGTCAAGGACGGCCGCACCGCCGCCGCGCGGGCCGCGTCGTTGTTGGCGGATCTCTCCGAGATCTACGGCCTGGGTGAAATCGAAGCGACGGTGGCGGTGTCAGTCGGTGTCGCGGTACCGTCGGAAGGCAATGCGGCAAACGGTGCCGATTTGTTGCGCAATGCCCGCCTGGCGCTCGATCGGGCCAAAATGCTGGGTGGTGCCCGATTCGAACTTTTCGACCATGTCCTGTTGCGTGAAACCAATCTCAAGCAGCGCCTGTCCAAGGATCTGGCCAGTGCCCAGCGGCTTGACCAGATTTACTTCGAGTATCAGCCGGTGGTGTCGCTTGATGCCGGGGGCGCCAATACGATCACCGGCTTCGAGACTTTGATGCGCTGGCGGCATCCGGAATTGGGGTCGATCCCGGCCGGAAAGTTCATTCCGATCGCCGAGGAAGGCGGAATGATCGTGCCGCTCGGACTTTTTGCCATTGAGTCCGCGGCCGGCGAATTGGCCCGATGGAGTGCGCTCGGACTGGTGCCCGATGCCTTTTCGATTGCCGTCAATTTGTCCAATCGCCAGATCGCCGACCGGGCGGGCGTGCTGCGGATGCATGCCGCCTTGGATCGGCTTGCGATCCCGCGTGGCCGGCTTCAGCTTGAAATTACCGAAAGCGTGCTGATGAACGATCCGGAAGCGATGGCGACCACGCTGGCGGAATTCACGGAGCGCGGTGTCGAACTGTCGCTCGATGATTTCGGTACCGGCTATTCATCGCTCAGCTATCTGCATCGGTTTCCGCTCGATATCCTCAAAATCGATCAGTCCTTCGTAAGCCGGATGCTGCGTTCGCCGGAAGCGCTGCGGCTGGTCCGATCGATCATCGAACTGGCGCATGATCTGGGGCTGAAGGTGATTGCCGAGGGGGTGGAAGCCGCCGAGGAATGCGTGTTGCTTCGACAACTCGGTTGCGATCACGCGCAGGGCTATTATTTCTCCCGCCCGGTTTCGAGCGAGCAGGCGCAGCGGCTACTGGAGCGACGCGTCCTCTAGCACAGGCGTGCCCGCCTCCGATTCTCTCGCGCGTGTCGGGCACTATCGATCGCTTTTTTGGAGATTGCGGCGGCTGACTGCCCCAGGCGCTCCTGCGCTCGATCGGTGGCGCTCCTTCAATGGTAACTGCCAGACCGAAACCAATGGAAGATATTTTCGTTTTATCTCTATTTTAAGGTGTAGAAAACGAGATGTCGACAAAAATCCATCACGCGATGAAAGGGGTAAATCTTCGCCCTTCACAGACCGTAGATATTGTTCATTGCCGCGATGGCATAAAAAAGAAGAAAACTTTGAGTTGGGGTAAAGTCCCGATCGGCGCCCTATCCCGCCATCTGTCGGCCCGAAACTGATCTGGGAAGCTCGCTATGTTGATGTCGGCGGCAAGAGTATTTCTCAAATAAATCCGAATATTCTTAGATGTTATTAAATTATAATTATTTATTATGTATTAATTTTTTGTAAAAAATAGATCTTACTCAGTATAGGTAATGGTTGTCCATGTAACGACGAAATTCGTGTTAAAAATATTCCATAAAAACCCGTGGAAATTTAGAAAATGTTTCGTTACCGTCCGTTTGCTAATTTTGGAATCGCTCTAATGAAACGAACGCGAAGGATATTGACATGGAAAACATGGATCGCCCAGATTCCCGCCGGCCGATGAAAATCGCATTTTCGATGCTTTTGCTCTGTGGTGTCGCGGGAACCGCCCTCGCGCAGACCGATCCCGGGGTTCGCGGCGGTGCTGCCGGCGCCGGCGGACCGCTGGTGGGGCTTGGCGGGCCCGACCTGCAACTTTTTCAGATTGCGGCGAAGCGGTTCAACGAGGTGGACTCGGTTTCCGGTACGGTCGATGATCGGACGAATACCAAAGCGCAGGTAACGGGCGCCGGTCTTGGACCCTCCTTCAATGGCACGAATTGCGCGGAATGCCACTCGCAACCTGCGGTTGGCGGTACCGGCCCGGCCGTGAACCCACAGATCCGAACCGCCACGCTGGACGGGGCGACCAACACAATTCCGCCCTTCATCACGGCAAACGGCCCGACCCGCGAGGCGCGGTTCATCCGCAATCCTGACGGCACACCCGATGGCGGCGTACATGATCTCTTTGTGATCACGGGGCGCATCGACGCCAAACCGCCGCTCCAACCGACGACCTGCACCGCGGTGCAACCGAACTTTCCCCAGGCGATCGCCAACAACAATATCAGCTTCCGCATCCCGACGCCGCTCTTTGGCCTCGGTCTGGTCGAGAATACGCCGGACAGCAATCTCGTCAACGACTCGGCCGCGCTCGCACCGCTTCAGTCGCTTGTCGGCATCTCCTCCGGAATCTTCAATCGGAGTGGAAATGACGGGACGATCATGCGCTTCGGCTGGAAATCGCAGAACAAGTCGATCGGGATTTTCGCCGGCGAGGCGTACGCCGTCGAGCAGGGCGTGACCAACGATCTGTTCCCGAACGAACGGACCGATCAGGCCAATTGCATGTTCAACGGCCTGCCGGAAGATCTGGCCAACGAGTCGCCGAACACGCAAACCGGACTGACTTTCGGGGCTTCCCAGTTTTCTTCCGACGTCGTGAACTTTACCAACTTCATTCGTCTGGCTGGTGCACCGGTCCCGGTAACCCCAACGGCGAACGATGTTGCCGGATTTGTGCTGTTCGAAGCGGTTGGTTGTGGCCTTTGCCATGTCGCGCAGCATGTGACCGGAAAATCGGCCTACGGCAATCAAAGCTTCCTGACTTATACACCGTTCAGCGACTTCGCTCTGCATGACATGGGCACTGGGCTTCAAGACCAAATCACTCAAGGTGCCGCCAACGGTCTCCAGTTCCGCACGGCTCCGCTCTGGGGCATCGGCCAGCGGGTCTTCTTCCTGCATGATGGGCGGACGAGCGATCTGCTTGCCGCGATCGAAGATCATTCGAGCACCGGCTCCGAAGCCAATACCGTCATTAGCCTGTTCAATATCCTGTCGGCCAGCGAAAAGCAGGATATCCTGGATTTTCTGCGTTCGCTCTGACCCATCCCCGGCGACGGACTCTCATGGAAGAATGAGGGGCGGTCACAGGATTTTCGTAAAGCGGCTTCATCGGAAACGGTGAAGCCGCATCGCTTTTTGCGATGCAGGCTGGGCCCGCTGGTACCGCGCACCCCATCAGACTGAAGCGCGATATTTTTCCGTTCGGATCTATTTAGGGGCGTGAGCGGCCGCGTGCCGCTCAAAAACTCTTACATGATCGGCGCAGCGGCGGCGGCATTCTCAAGGTGCGACAATTTTTTCTGCACCCTCATGGAATAAAATTGGAATGCAATGTCATTTCAGTGAAATATCCCGTATACCTACCATACATTTTCTACCGGTATGGAATTGAAGCGCGATCAAGTTATGTTCATGATGCAAATTTCAATATTTATTGAGTCTGTGTAAAGTCAATTTGTATATTAGTTATTATATGAACTATCATGATTAAAAAACTAAAGCAAATGTTGTAAGCATTTTATTTCGCAATTCAGTTGTTTTTATAAAGACGAAGCATCCAATAAAATATTCCATGAAATCTGTAGAAAAATGAAATTTTTTTTGTTACGGTCGTTGCCATTGTCTTTGACAATATCCGAAGAAAATCTATGCAGAGGACATTTGATATGCTTAACTTGGATCTTCCAAGCGCGCACTTACCGGCAAAAATTGCCCTCTCGATGTTTTTGATCTGCGGGGTCGC
>JAXDMU010000347.1:0-5592 GCA_034665905.1 Aliidongia sp.
GCGGGCCAGACCCGCAGCATCAGGTTGAGCGCGCTTTCCGGCGTCTTGGCCATCTCGTCCTGGAGCTTCCACGCCGCGTAGTTGGGATAGCCCATGAGATGGGATTTTTCCGCGCGGAGCTTCAGGATCTCGGGGATGATGGTCTTGGTGTTGTCGTGGGCATCCTTGTTGTCGCCGCGATTATAGAAGGTCCGCCAGACCTTCTCGCGCAGATCCCGGTGATCGGAATAAGTCAGGAAGGGGTCCATCGAAGAGCGCGTGTTGCGAATGGCGTATTCGCCCTTGTGCCCCTTCTCGGCGGCGGCATTGGCGGCGGCATCCTTCAGGGATTGCGGCAACCCCCCCAGATCGGCATCCTTGAGGTAGAGGACATAATCCGCCTCGTCGGCCAGCAGGTTCTGACTGAATTGGGCGTAGAGCGCGGCCAGCTTCTGATTGAGTGCGGTCACTTTGGCCTTGGCCTCGGGCGAGAGCTTGGCACCCTCCTTCACCGCGCGGTCCCAGGTGAGCCAGGTCAGCTGGATCTGCTCTTCCGTCAGATGCGCCTGCTCGCGCGCCTGATAAACCGCGTCGATGCGGGCGAAGAGCTTGGGATTCTGGGTGATCTTGTCATTGAAGGCGGCAAGTTCGGGCGCCATCTCTGACTGCACCTTCTGCATGTCCGCCGTATTGAGGTTGCCGGTCCAGACCCCGAAGAGCGCCAGCACCCGCTGAAGCGGCTTGCCGGTTCGCTCCAGCGCCGCGATGGTGTTGTCGAAGCTGGGCGCCGCCTTGTTGCTCGCGATCTTGTCGATCTCAACCAGCTGTTGCCGCATCGCTTGACGCAGCGCCGGCTCGAACGCCGCGACCTTGACCTTGTCAAAGGGCGGCTCGCCGCCATAAGGGCCGGCCCAGGGCGCCAGCAGCGCCTTCACGTCTGCCGGGTGCGCGGCGGGCGCGGCTTGCGCCGAGATAGGCAAGGAAGCGATCAGGACGGCGAACGCCGAGCCGGCGAGAATCATGGAACGCATCAGCTTGGGCCTCCGGAAATGGATGTCGTCGGTCTTGGTCAGCAAGAGCGCGGGGGACGCGCGCAAGGGTAGCCACTTCTATGGAATCAGGGACGGAAACCTGTCAATGCATCATGGCGATGCTGTCACGTTTGTAATCTTTGGCGGTAGCATCGATCGGCTCCTTGGTGGAGCGATGGCCCTGACATTCTGGAAGGAGCGATACGATGGTCCGGCCATAGCGGCCCGTCTCGTCACGGCGCCAGGGCCGCGATGTCCCCTTCGGTGAACTCATAGCGCGTCGAGCAGAATTCGCACGTCACCTCGATCGCGCCATCGACGATCAGATGGGCCAGATCGTCGGCCGGCAGGGTACTCAGCACGCCTTCGATCCGGGCGCGCGAGCACCGGCAGCGCGCATCCAGTTGCTGGGCCGGATAGACGCGCACGCCTTCTTCGTGGAACAGGCGGAACAGCAGGGCGTCGGGATCGAGTGTCGGATCGGTCAATTCGTCGTCGCGGCAGGTGCCGAGCAGCATCAGGGCACGCCGCCAACCATCATCATTGGCTTCGATGGCCTGCTCGCTCTCATCGGCCTCGCCGCCCTCGTCGGGCAGGCGCTGGATCATCACCGCCCCGGCACGCCAGCCGGCCGGCGAATGGCGCGCGGCAACGCGGATGCCCGCTTCGATCTGCTCGGACTGCCGGAAATAATGATGCGCGCAATCGGCCAGGGTGGCGCCGTCGAGTTCGACGATGCCCTGATAGCGTTCGGTGTGTTCGCCCTGATCGACGGTGAAGGCGAGATAGCCGGCGCCGAGCAGGCGCGGCACGGAGTTGTCGGGCGTCTGGACCCGTCCGAGTGCCTCGGCATCGAACTGCGCATAACCGCGCACCGCCCCGGCCGAGGTGACATCGGCGACCATCAGCCGGATCGGCCCGTCGCCCTTGGTCTGGAGCGTGAAGATGCCTTCATATTTGAGGGCGCCGGCCAGCAAGGCGGCCAGCGCCAGCGCCTCGCCCAGCATGGTGGCGACCGGTGCCGGATAACCATGGCGGCTGACTATGCGGTCGAACACCGGGCCGAGCCGGACATGCCGCCCGCGCAAGGCGAACGGGTCGATCTGGAACGGTCGAATCAAATCATCCATCGGTTCAGCCAAGACACCACGCCAAAATTGCCTTCTGGGCATGGAGGCGATTTTCCGCCTCGTCCCACACGATGCTTTGCGGCCCGTCGATCACCGCGGCGGTCACCTCTTCGCCGCGTTTGGCCGGCAGACAATGCATGAAGACCGCACCGGGGGCGGCGGCCGTCATCAGTTTTTCATCGACCCGATAGGGCGCCAGCAAATTATGCCGGTCGACGCTCGCCTCCACTCCCATCGAGACCCAGGTATCGGTGACGACGCATTCCGCGCCGGCCACCGCCACCATCGGATCTGCGGTAAAGCTAATCTTGCCGCCGCTGTTGGCGATCGCCCAATCGATCAGGCGGGCCGGCGGGCGGAGCGTCTGCGGCGTCGCGATCCGCAACTCGAACCCGAATTGCATCGCGGCATGAATCCAGGAGACCACGACATTGTTGCCGTCGCCGCTCCAGGCCACGACGCGTTGGGCGAGGGGGCCTTTGTGCTCCTCCAGCGTCATGAGGTCGGCCATGATCTGGCACGGATGGCTGAGATCGGTCAGGCCGTTGATCACAGGCACCGTGGCGTGCTGCACCATCTGATCCAGCTTGGCCTTTTCCGTGGTCCGCAGCATGATGGCATCGACATAGCGCGACAGCACGCGGGCGGTATCGGCGATCGGCTCGCCGCGACCGAGCTGGCTGTCCTGGGCCGACAGGATCACCACCTCGCCGCCCAGCTGCTTCATGGCGACCTCGAAGCTGACGCGGGTGCGGGTCGACGGCTTTTCAAACACCATCGCCAGGATCTTGCCGGCGAGCGGGCGCGGCCCGGCCGGCGCGTCGTTCGATTGCTTGTAGGCGTGGCCGAGTGCCAGAATCCGCTTCAGTTCGGCCGAGTCGATCAGGTCGAGATCGAGAAAGTGCCTGGGCTCGGACATGGCTTAGTTCACCCAGCCCCGGCAGGCGGCGTCGATCGCAGCACAGGCTTGGGCGATCTCGTCCGGCCCGATGATCAAGGGCGGCATCAGCCGCACGACATTCTCACCGGCCCCGACCACGAGCAGCTTGTGCTGGCGCAACCGTTCGACCATCTCGGTGTTCGGCACCACGCATTGCAGCCCCAGCATCAACCCGGCGCCGCGCACGCCGGCCAGAATCTGGGGATGGCGTGCCGCCACCGCTTCGAGCCCGGCCCGCAGCGTCCTGGCCTGCACATCGACATTCGCCAGAAAGCCCGGCGCCAGCATGACGTCGAGCACGGCGTTGCCGACCGCCATCGCCAGCGCATTGCCGCCGAAGGTCGAGCCATGGGCGCCCGGCCCCATGACCTGGCCGACTTTCTCAGTGGCGAGCAGGGCGCCGACCGGGAAACCGCCGCCCAATCCCTTGGCCGCCATCATGACATCGGGCGCCACACCGGCCCATTCATGCGCCCAGAGCTTGCCGGTGCGGCCCATGCCGCACTGCACCTCGTCGAAGATCAGCACCAGACCAAACTCGTCGGCGGCAGCGCGTAAGCCCCGCAGATATTCGGCACTGGCCGGGCGGATGCCACCCTCGCCCTGGACCGGTTCGACGATGATGCCGGCGGTTTCCGGCCCGATCTTGTCGCGCAGCTCATTCAGATTGTCGAAGGCAACGTGATCGAAGCCCTCGACCATCGGGTCATAGCCCTTCAGATATTTTTCGTTGCCGGCCGCCGCCAGCGTGGCCAGCGTCCGGCCGTGGAAGGCGCCGTTACAGCCGATGATCCGGTAGCGTTCGGGATGGCCGGTCTCATACTGGTATTTGCGCGTGACCTTGATCGCCAACTCGCCGGCCTCGGCCCCGGAATTGCCGAAGAACACGGTATCGGCAAAGGAGTTCGCGACCAGCCGCTCGGCCAGCCGGGCCTGTTCGGGGATGTGGAACATGTTCGAGGTGTGCCAAAGCTTGCGGCCCTGATCGATCAAGGTCTCGATCAGACGCGGATGGCTGTGGCCGAGCGCCGTGACCGCGATTCCGCTGGCGAAATCGAGATATTTCTCACCGGTCGTGGAAAAGAGATAGGCGCCTTTGCCATGCTCGAAGGCAAGATCGGCCCGCGCATAGGTCGGCATGAGTGCGGAAATCATCGGCGAAACTCCCTGACGAGGGCAGTCGGAACAAGCAATGTGATGGAATGACCGGCAGCGGTCATGGCGTCTTTATCGTCGTCGCAGCCGGGCTTGCCGTGCCGCGTCCCCGAAATTCCCACCCATAAAGCTGCTCATTATCTCGCTCCGCCGATTTTCCGGCCGCCTTGATCGAGGAAAGCGGGCGAGTATCGGGATGGTGCCCGGCGCTGTCAATCGCCGCCCCACCGCCAAGCCCCGCATATTTTGCGCGGCTTACGTGATCAGCAGAGGGGAAAAAGCGAATTTACGCGCGGATTTTGTAGCCAATCGCGAACAACCGCCAGCAAATTGCGAGCAGCAGGGCATTGAGCGCGACCAGTACCGCGACGCCCAGCACCGGCGACGCGTCCGCATGGCCGATGAAGCCATAGCGGAAACCGTCGATCATGTAGAAGAACGGATCGAAATGCGCCAGCATGCGCCAAGTCTCCGGCAGGCGCTCGACAGAATAGAACGTCCCGGACAGGAACGACAGTGGCACGACGACGAAGTTGGTGACGGCCGCAATGTGATCGAACTTCTCCGACCACAGGCCGCCGAGCACGCCGACCAGCGACAACATCAACGATGCCGCCGCGCCGAAGAACAGGATCGCGGCCCAATGCTGGATCGACAGACCGACGAACAGCGCCATCACCGGCACCAGCACGATCCCGACCAGCACGCCCCGGGTCGCACCACCGAGCGCGATCGCCAGCGTCAGTTCGGCCGCCGACAGCGGCGGCATCAGAATATCGACGATATTGCCCTGAACCTTGCCGATGACGATCGAAGACGACGTGTTGGCGAACGCGTTCTGCGTCATCGCCATCATGATCAGGCCGGGCGCCAGAAACTCGCCATAGGGCACGCCCGCGACACTGCGCGCCGCTCCGCCCATGGCGACGAGAAACACCGTCAGATAGAGCAAAGTGGTTGCCATCGGCGCCAGCAGGGTCTGGGTATAGACCTTCATGAAGCGCCGGACTTCCTTGAGGTAAAGCGTCCAGAACCCCAGCCAATTGACCGGACTCAGCCGCCGCTCGCGATAGATCGTCGTCGCCACGCCTGATTGCCTCGCTCGCCTTGCCCGTTTGATCCAGGCGACCCTAGCCCCCGCCGTGGCTCACGACAAACGCGCCGGCTTCGCGACTGGCCTGCATCCCGCGCGGGGGCCGTCATTGATGCTGCGATAAGCCTTCCCAGAGCCGCCTCGACGTGCTAGACCCCCGCCGCTAGCCGAGCGAGCCATCGCCGCTTGGGGGATCGTCTAATGGTAGGACAGCGGATTCTGACTCCGCTAATCGAGGTTCGAGCCCTCGTCCCCCAGCCAAAT
>JAXDMU010000348.1:0-4748 GCA_034665905.1 Aliidongia sp.
TTGACCGCGGCATTGCAGATCAGGATGTCGATCTTGCCCCATTCGGCGTCGGCAGCATCGACCAGCGCCTGAAGTGCGGCCTTGCTCGAAATATTGCAGGGCACCGCCAGCGCGTGGCCCGGATGCCTGGCGTTGATCGCGGCCGCGACCTTGTCGCAGGCCTCGGCCTTGCGGCTGGAGACCACGACCTTGGCGCCATGCTCGGCCAGTCGATGGACGATCGCCTCGCCGATGCCACGCGTCGAGCCGGTGACGATGGCGACCTTGCCGGTCAGATCGAACAAACTCATGGGCTTCCTCCCTCAAGCGCCGTTACCGGCATTGTTGGTAGAAAAACACGAAGCGGTCGCCCGGCGCCAGCGGCGAACTGTGCGCCACGGCATTGCATTCGCCCCAGGCGACATCGTCGCCGAAGCCGGGCCGATGCCCGGTTTGATCGGCCGCGCAGATCCGGCTCGGCCGGCAGCCCAATGCGACATACGCATCCATCTGGCGCCACGCCAGCGCCGCCGTCTCGGGCGGAAGTCGCGTCCGCCCGGCATGCAGCAGATCGAGCGCACCGACATTGAGCGTTGCCGACACCCGCACCAACCCGCCGAGCGAGACCCGCCAGGGCCGTGGCCGGCCCGGCGGTACCGTCGAGCATGTCGCGATCCGACGCCGTCAGTTGCAAGCCCATCGCCGCGGCCTCCTCATTCTCGCGCTTGAGACGGTCCCGCGACCGTTCTACCGTGCTTTGAGATTATCGACCGGCTGAAAGGTAAGAGCAGACGATGGCGGCAGGCAACGAAACACATTACGGCCGGCGGGTGCTCGCCATCGGCGCCGTGTTGGCACTCGGGCTGTTCGGCCTCATGTCCGTGCTGCCGCTGCGCGAGTGGAGCGGGATCGAGCGGGTTTACGCCGCGCGCTACGGCTTGCTGCTGGTCTTCGTCATCCTCGGACTCGCCGCAGCGCGCAAGCGCCTGTCGGTCATCGCCGGGGAATTGCTGATCTGGCTGCTGGTGATGTTCGTGCTCATCGCCGGCTATGGCTATCGCTTCGAGCTTCAGGATCTGGCCCACCACCTGACGAGCGAGCTGGTGCCGGCGCGCGGCACCGAGACGGCACCGGGCGTGGTCAGCTTTCGCCGTGCGCTCGACGGGCAATTCTGGATCGAGGCCCAGATCCACGGCAAACCGGTGCGTTTCCTGGTCGATACCGGGGCGAGCGGCGTGGTGCTCAGCGCCACCGATGCAGCGAGACTTGGTTTTACGCCCGACCGCCTGGCCTTTTCCCAGACCGCCGAGACGGCCAACGGGCGGATCAAAGAGGCGCCGATCGTACTCGATGAAATCCGCATCGGCTCGATCCGGTTCGACCGCGTGCCGGCGTCGGTCAGTGCCGGCGGCTTGCGCGATTCGCTGCTCGGCATGCATCTTCTGGAGCGGCTCAGCAGCATCGAGATCCGCGGCGACCGGTTGACGATTCGGGAATAGGACACATGACAGAAGCAACCCCAGCCGAACCGCTGGCCCAGATCCGCGCCGCCGTCGCCGCCTTGTGCGCGCGCTTTCCCGGCGAGTATTGGCGACGTGCCGACCGCGAGCGCGCCTATCCGGCCGAATTCGTCGCCGCATTGACCGAGGCCGGGTTCCTCGCGGCCCTCATCCCCGAAGAGTATGGCGGCAGCGGCCTCGGTCTGGCCGCGGCGGCGGCGATCCTGGAGGAAATCCAGAAAAGCGGCGGCAATGGCGGCGCCTGCCATGCCCAGATGTATATGATGGGCACCCTACTGCGCCATGGCAGCACCGAGCAGAAACAGCATTACCTGCCCGAGATCGCCGCCGGGAAATTGCGGCTTCAGGCGTTCGCCGTGACCGAGCCGGATGCCGGTACCGATACCGCCTCGATCCGCACCACGGCGGAATTGCGCGGCGATCGCTATATCGTCAATGGCCAGAAAATCTGGACCTCGCGGGCCGAGCATTCCGACTTCATGCTGCTGCTGGCGCGGACCAGCGTGCCCGCCGCCAAGCGCACCGACGGACTGTCTGTGTTCCTGATCGACATGCGCACGGCGCTTGGCCATGGCCTCACGATCCGGCCGATCCGCACCATGATCAACCACGCCACGACGGAAATCTTCTTCGACGGGCTGGAGATCCCGGCATCGAGCCTGATCGGCGCGGCGGGCAAGGGCTTTCGCTACATCCTCGACGGCATGAATGCCGAGCGCATCCTGATCGCCGCGGAATGTCTGGGCGATGCCCGCTGGTTCATCGCCAAGGCAACCGCCTATGCCCGGGAACGCACGGTATTCGGCCGTCCGATCGGCCAGAATCAGGGTGTGCAATTCCCGATCGCCCGCGCCTATGCCGCGACCGAGGCGGCGTCGCTGATGGTCGACCACGCCATCGCCCGCTTCCAATCCGGCCAGCCGGCCGGCAAGGAGGCGAACATGGCGAAGCTGCTGGCGGCCGACGCGTCGTGGCAGGCGGCCGATATGTGCGTGCAGACCCATGGCGGCTTCGGGTTTGCCGAGGAATACGATATCGAACGCAAGTTTCGCGAGGCGCGGCTCTATCAGGTGGCGCCGATCTCAACCAATATGATCCTGGCCTATCTGGCTGAACATGTGCTGCGCCTGCCGCGCTCCTATTAGCCGCGCGCCCAGGAATTTCCGGAGAGTTTTTGATGCTGCCACGGCTCGCGCTTTTCGCCGTCATCGTCCTGTTTGCCTGGAGCCCCGCGCACGCCGCGGACGCGCCCTCGGCCGATGCGCGCTTCAAGGCGCTCTATTCGCGCGAATGGGACTGGCGGACGGCCGAATTTCCCGAGGCCGACGATCGCCCGACCAAGCCAATCATCGACCATTTGCCGAAGGTCGATGAAGCGAGCCAGCAAAAGCGGCTGGCCTATTGGACCGAGGTGATGACCGCGCTCGACGCGATCCCGCGCGCCACCCTCTCACCCGAAGCCCAACTCGATTACGATGTCTTCCGGCCGCAGATCCAGGTGTTGATCAACAGCCAGCGTCTGCGCGATTACGAGATGCCGGCTAATTCAGACTCGAGTTTCTGGAGCGATCTCGGCGGCATTGCCGAACGGCCGTTCCGCACGCTGGCGGATTATCGCAATTTCATCAGCCTGATGACCGACATTCCGCGCTATTTCGCCGAAGAGACGGAAAATATGCGCGCCGGGCTGAAGCGCGGCTTCACCCCGCCGCAGGTCACGCTCAAGGGCCGCGACGCGTCGATCACCGCGGTGTCCGAGGCAAAGCCCGACGCGACGTCTTTCTATGCGCCGTTCAACGATATGCCGAGCGTCATTCCGCCGGAAGAACAGGCGAAACTGCGCGAAACCGCACGGCACACGATCGAGAGTGCGGTGATCCCGGCCTATGCCCGCCTGCTGAAATTCATGCGCGAGGACTATCTGCCCGGCACGCGCACGACGCTCGCCGCCGCCGATCTGCCCGGCGGGCCGGTCTATTACCGGGCCAAGATCAAGGAATTCACCACGCTGGATTTGACGCCCGAGGAGATTCACGACATCGGCCTCGCCGAAGTGGCGCGGCTGCATGCGGCGATGGAAGACGTGATGCAGGAAACCGGCTTTTTCGGCGATTTCCCGGCCTTCCTCGCCAAACTGCGCAGCGATCCGCAATTCTACGCCAAGACCCCCGAGGATCTGCTGATGCGGGCGGCCTGGATCGCCAAGAAATTCGACGCCAAGGCGTCGCAATATTTCGGCTATCTGCCACGCGCCCGCTTCGCGATCAAACCGGTGCCCGACGCGATCGCGCCCTTCTATACCGCCGGACGCGGCGGCCCCGGAGTCTATCAGCTGAATACCTACGATTTGCCGTCACGACCGTTGTTCAATCTGACCGCGCTCACCTTGCATGAATCGGCGCCCGGCCACGGCTTCCAGATCCCGATCGCGCTCGAACACAAGGATCAGCCGCCATTCCGGCAGAATGTCTATATCTCGGCCTATGGCGAAGGCTGGGCGGTCTATTGCGAAAAGCTCGGCCTGGAGATGGGCCTCTATGACACGCCCTATGACCGCTTCGGCATGCTGGGCTACCAGATCTGGCGGGCGGCGCGGCTGGTGGTCGATACCGGATTGCACGCCCAAGGTTGGAGCCGCGAACAGGCGATCGCCTATCTCCATGACAACACGGCCCTGCCCGACCGCGAGATCGCGACCGAAATCGACCGCTATATCGGCTGGCCGGCCCAGGCGCTGTCCTATTATCTAGGCGCCATGACCATCGAAAAAGCCCGCGCCAAGGCGGAAGCGGCGCTCGGTGCCAAATTCAACATCCGGGCATTTCACGACACGGTACTGGAACTGGGCTCCGTGCCACTGCCGGCGCTGGAGGCGCGCATCGACCGGTTCATCGCCGAAGGCGGCACCGGGCCATACCCGGACATGGAGTGAACAGGTGCCACCCGACGGCCGATAATGACGCGCTTTACCACCGTTTATTCTCGCGCCCCTTGATGGTCGAGCATTTGGTGCGCGCCTTCGTGCCCGAGGCAATGGCCGCCGGCCTGCAATTATGGAACAGCCCCATCCCCCCGAGGCCCTCGCCGCGCTGATCGGCTACCAGCCTGAAGACGCTGTTCGGCACGGCGAACTGAGGGCGAGTTTAGAGCACGATCATCGTCACTCTCGGGCCGTAGCCCGAGGTGGAGTGAGCCAACCGGGCGTCGGCGTCAGACCAACGATCCGGTCATGATTGGGCGTACAGCCGT
>JAXDMU010000349.1:0-2709 GCA_034665905.1 Aliidongia sp.
AAACCATGAGAGCCGGCTGGGATCGCTTCGCTACCATGGCCGCTGGCTTCGCCATCGCTACCGTCGCCGCAAAGGCGAAGCCATAGTAAATTGTGAGAATCCCGTAGCCTTTGCTCCACCGGCTTTCACCGGCTTCAGCGCTACTATCCGGCTTCAGCGCTACTATAAAGAGATCCGACTTCTGTCTGGGCATCGTCCCGTCGTCGTTGCCTCCTTCAGGTCTACCGCTTGGCAGCGGACCCAGACAGATCTCCCCGGGTAAGAACACTGAATGTCATGCCGCCCCCGCCCCCATTACCATGTCGATCTCGGTTGGATTTTGGGCGTCGCGTTCGTAGGCACGCTCACCCGATCGACCCGGCCTGCCCAGGGGTTCACTTGCGTTCGGTGCTGCAATTCGCCTCGGGCTTCTTCCCCACACGGCCTCGCGGCGCCAGGAGCGGCGTCTCACGACGGCACCCTCTGCATGCAGTTGCCTCCAGCTCGCGGTTGCTACCAACTCGCCCCGCAAAGGACTTGCACCTCCAATTCAGTGCCCATGCCTGGCACACCTACGGCAACCGGCAGAGGCTCCACTTATAAAAAGCGGAATCCTGTCCAGACAAACCCGGCCACCGCTGATCGTGATACCGAGCGCCCAATTGCCGTGCTGCTCCTGCGTGTCGCGGAACCCTTCTCCGATCGGCGGTTTTCATTGTTACGGAAACCAGAAAGGAGAACGTGATGTCGCAAACGTCAAAGCCGACATTGGACGCCCGCCGGGCCTTCCACGGCCACGGCTATCGGAACGAACTCAGCGGATGGCTTCGCGTGATGTTGGGCGTTTTGCTGCTGATTGCGGCGGTCGCTGCTGTTGGGTTTGCGCTTGGCTGGCCTGGTGTCGATGATCTGGTGACCGCGCCGACGACACAGGCCGAACTCGCTCCCTCTCAAAGCCAATGACGGATGACCTGCCGGCCGCGGCTCAGCTCTGACCGATCAGGCTCGCGGTTGGCACGTCCAGGCGCCAGCATACGCCGCCCGGTGCGAAGTCCAAGGTCACCTCGCCCCGTAACGCTCGCGACACGACCCGGCGGGTAACATCGGTACCGAAGCCGTGCCGGTTGGGCGCAATTACCATTGGGCCGCCGATCTCGACCCAGGTCAACCACAGCCGTTCCTGCCCATCGGTGTCTCGGCTTAAGCCCCAGTTGATCGCAACGTGACCTTCGGCGACCGAAAGGGCGCCGTATTTGGCGGCATTGGTCGATAGCTCGTGCAATGCCAAGCCCAGATATGGGATCGCCGTGGCACCGAGAAACACCTCCGGCCCGTCGATCGCGATCTGCGGCGGCTCGCCCAACAGGTAATGACCGAGTTGGGAGCGCACCAGATCGCGCAGCGGCGCACCTTCCCAATCCCGTTGGGTAAGCAGGTCATGCGAACCGGCAAGGCTGTGCAGGCGGGCCGAAAAGCGCTCGCTGAAATCTTCGAGGGTCGATGAGTGAGCGAGACTTTGCCGCGCCATGGCCTCGGTCACGGCAAGGATGTTCTTCGATCGATGCGCCATTTCGCGCATGAGTAATGTCATCCGCTTTTCTGCTGTCTTGAAAATGGTGACGTCTGAGTAGGCGGTAACGATGCCGGTCGTCCGGCCCGCATTATCCGAGATCGGCTGGATCTGCGCTGCAACCCACCGTTCCGGGGCCGGTTCCGGAAGATGGAGGATAAGACCGGACGGCACGCCATCGACCAAAACCTGACGTTTTGTTCGTGTGAGGACTTCTGCCGCAGCCGGCGCCAGCAGTTCATCGTCGGTGCGGCTCTCGATTGCCTCGGTCGGTCGGTCGAACAACGGGGCTCCGCACACCCATTGATAACGCAGATCGGCATCTTGTCCCGCAAGCATGATCCCGGCACCGGTCGCGGCCAGCCCGGCCATGTCCATAACCGGGCCGCCCGCTTCCTCCTGCGTTGAGGGCGCTGCGGTCGAGATCGCGGCGAGACGATGCGCATGGCGATCATCGCCCAATGGGATGCGGATGCCTGTTTCGTGCCGCGTTGCGCCGGTGTAAGGCGACGCCCTCAGCTGTCGCAGATATGCGAGGCGAAGCCGACGTCGCAAAGGAGGATGTTCCGGGCGCAAGGGTTCCTCGCCGGCAATTGCCACTTCCAGAAAATCGCCAACCCGCAGCGCCGAGATGGTGGTTCGCCGTGCCGCGTGCCCCACGACAGTGTCGAGATAGGGTGGCAGCGTCACCGCGAGATAGAGGCCGAGCGAAATCGCCTTGTCGAGATCGATCCAGAGCGGATCGGCTGCGGTCTCGACAGTGATCTGATCCGGCGCGGCGCCGGACAGATCGCGCAGCGCCTCAAGCACGCTGCGCAGCAGATCCTGAAGTACCACGCCGGTGACGTCGCCCGAGTCATAGGCGACGCGATAGGCCACAGCCATAGCACGCACGAAATCCTCGACGAAACGGATTTCATCGCGGCGCGGTGCCGGCATCTCCTGGCGCAGCAGGCTGAGCAGGCTGGTTATGACCTGAAAATTGTTTTTCACGCGGTGGTGCAACTCAAGCAGCAAGGCGCTCTTTTCCGCCCCCGATTCACGCAACAGGTCGACCCGCCTTGCCGCGTCGTTGGCCATCAGATTGAGGGATTCACCCAGATCCGCCAATTCGCGCGGGGCCGTGCCCAGCCGCTTGGCGCGCACCGAGTGATGGCCGC
>JAXDMU010000350.1:0-3998 GCA_034665905.1 Aliidongia sp.
CGATCCTGACCCCCGTCCTTATGAGCCGGATGTTCCCGCTCATTCGCCCCGGTTCAGGGTCGGGTTTTCCGTATAATTTCCGTACAGAACGACAAAGGCCGCCCAAGAGGCGGCCTTAAGTTATTGAAATAGCTGGCGTCCCCAACCGGATTCGAACCGGTGTTACCGCCGTGAAAGGGCGGTGTCCTGGGCCTCTATACGATGGGGACGGCGCACGTCGTCGGATGGCGCAGGAAATACAGGGTGGCGCTGGCGAACGCAAGGGCTTCGCGCCAATCGGATACGCGAATCAGCCATGAGCGAAGGCGGCATCCTCGATCATCAACTGAACGCCGTTGCGGCCTTGCCAGGTGTCGGCGCGCAGATGGCCGGCGATATGCAGCGCCCTCCCACCCGATTGCATGAGCGCGTTGCCGAGATCGCCGTCGAGTGCTCGGAAGGCGATCGCCTTCAGCCGCTCCGGCCCGGCGCCGGGGGCGAGGATACAGCGCACATGGTTGGTGCCGACCACGTCCGCCTTGACCACGCGCAGACCGGGCAGCACGAAGCGCGGCTCGGCATTGCCCGACCCGAACGGGCCGAGCCCAGCGAGCATGGCGCAGAGTTCGGGCGTCGCCGCCGGCACCTGGAGCATGCCGTCGATGCCGAGTTCCGGCGTCAGATCCGTGCCTTCGGTGATTTCACCGATCCGGGCAGCGAGGAATTGCGCGAGGCCGGGCAAGGCGTCCTCGGTCAGGCTGAACCCCGCCGCCATGCGATGGCCACCACCGCCGAGCAAGTGACCGGCCTGCCGCGCCGCGATGATCGCCGCCCCCAGATCGACACCGGGGATCGAACGGCCAGAGCCCTTGCCGACACCCGCCTCCCAGGCAATGACGCAGGCCGGCCGGTTGTAGCGTTCCTTGAGGCGCCCGGCGACGATGCCGATGACGCCGGGATGCCATTCGGCACCATGCGCGATCACGATCGGGCCGGCGCCGGTCTGCTCCTGCTCGATCTGGGCGATGGCGAGTTCCAGCACCTCGGTTTCGATGCCGCGCCGTTCGCTGTTGAGCAGATCCAGTTCGACCGCGAGACGCCGCGCCTCGTCCGGCGCATCGGTGCCGAGCAGACGGCAGCCCAGATCGGCGCGCCCGACCCGGCCGCCGGCATTGACCCGCGGCCCCAGCACATAGCCCAGATGATAGGCATCAAGCCGTTCCGAAACGGCGGCACTGTCGGCCAGTGCCACGAGCCCGGCATTGCGCCGCCCGGCCATCACCTTGAGTCCTTGGGCCACCAGCGCCCGATTGAGCCCGACCAGGGGCACGACATCGCACACCGTGCCGAGCGCCACCAGATCGAGATGCTGGAGCAGATCCGGCACGACACGGCCGGCCGCCTTGAGCGCGCGGTTGAGCGCGACTGCGACCAGGAAGGTCACGCCGACCGCGGCCAGCGCGCCTTCGCCGCTGTCGTCGTCGAGCCGGTTGGGATTGACCACCGCCACCGCGGGCGGCAGCCGCGGCTCGGCGGCGTGATGGTCGATCACGATGACGTCGAGCCCGATCGAGCGTGCTTCTTCCAGCGGCTGATGCGCCGTGGTGCCGCAATCGACCGTGACGACGAGCGAGGCGCCCTCGTCCCGCAGCAGCCGCAGCGCGGCGCCGTTCGGGCCGTAGCCCTCAAGGCGGCGATCGGGAATATAGACCCGCACGCGAGCCCCGAGCGCCGTCAGAACACGTTGCAGCAGCGCCGAAGAGGTCGCGCCATCGACATCATAATCGCCGAAGATCGCGATGCGCTCATCCGTGTCGATGGCGCGGACGAGGCGGATGACGGCGGCATCCATGTCCTTCAGGCGGCTCGGATCGGGCAGGAAATCGCGGAGTGTCGGGGCGAGATAACGATCGACCGCGTCGGGTTCGACCCCGCGCGCGGCGATGATCCGCCCCATCACCTCCGGAATGCCGAGCCGCTGCGCCAGCGCCATGCCGAGGCGATCATCGCCCCCGCGCTGGCGCCAGCGCTTGCCGGCCAGCGACCGGGCGATTCCGAGAAACGGCCCGGCCGGCTCGCTCAACGGGCGTAGGCGCTCCACGCCGTCTTACGCTCGAACTCATGCGTGGCTTCGATGACGCGCACCGTACCGGTCTTGGATCGCATGACGATCGATTGCGTCGTGGCCCCGCCGCGGATGCGCCGGACGCCGTTCAGCATGCTGCCGTCAGTGACACCGGTCGCCGCGAACATGACGTTGCCCGAGGCGAGATCGAACAATTTGTACTTCCGATTGAGGTCCGTGATGCCCCAGCGTTCGGCGCGCGCGCGTTCATCATTGTTGCGGAACAGCAGCCGACCCTGCATCTGACCGCCGATGCAGCGTAGCGCGGCGGCGGCGAGCACGCCTTCCGGTGCCCCGCCCGAGCCCATATAGAGATCGACGCCCGAGTCCGGCCGGCTGGTCGCGATCACACCGGACACATCGCCATCGGAGATCAGCATGATGCGCGCACCGGCCGAGCGCACCGCCTCGATCAGGTCGGCGTGGCGCGGCCGATCGAGGATGCAGACGACCAGATCGTCGATATTCATCCCCTTGGCCTTGGCCAGCGCCGCCAGATTTTCGGCCGGTGTGGCGTCGAGATCGACCAGCCCATCGGGCAGGCAGCCGCCGACCGCGATCTTGTCCATATAGACATCGGGCGCGTTCAGGAAACCGCCCTGATCGGCCATGGCGATGACGGCGAGCGCGTTCATGCCGCCCTTGGCCGTGATCGTGGTGCCTTCCAGCGGGTCGAGCGCGATGTCGATCTTCGGCCCCTGCCCGGTTCCGACCTTTTCACCGATATAAAGCATCGGCGCCTCGTCGCGCTCACCCTCGCCGATGACGACGGTACCGTCGATCGCGAGGCTGTTGAGCGCGGTGCGCATGGCATCTACCGCGGCCTGATCGGCGGCCTTTTCATCGCCCCGCCCCATCAACCGCGCCGCGGCCAGTGCCGCCTCTTCAGTGACGCGCACGGCCTCGAGTGCGAGATTGCGGTCCATCATCGTCTGAGCCATCGGCTTCCTCTTTGTTTCGTTCCCGATCCGGCTCGTCTGCCCGAACCTTGCGACAGCGCAAACGCTCAGGGGCCGATCCGGATCATTCTAGGCGGTTCAACGACTGTACCTAGCCGACCGATCCGTGCCAGCGCGCGGCGCAGCACCGCTTCCTGGCTGGGATGCGTGGTCAGCACGACCGGAACGGGCCGGCCGGGATGATTGCGCCGCTGGATCATCGCTTCCATCGAAACCCGCTCGTTGCGCAGCTCGGCCGCAACATCGGCGATCACACCCGGCTGATCCAGCACCATCAGCCGAACATAGCATGGGCCGGCATGCTCGGCGATCGACACCGCCGACAAGCCATCTTCGGCATGATTGACGAAACTGGGCAGCCGTCGCCCCCGCGCCAGATCGATCAGATCGGCGATCACGGCCGATGCGGTCGGGCCGGCGCCGGCACCCGGTCCTTGCAGCACCAGGCGGTTGACCGCATCGCCCTCAATGACCACGGCATTATCGACGCCATCGACATGGGCGAGCGGCTCGCCGACCGGCACCATGGTCGGGTGCACGCGCTGCTCAATGCCGCGTTCGGTGCGCATCGCGGTGCCGACCAGCTTGATGCGATAGCCCAGCTCGTCAGCATATTCGATATCGAGCGGCGAGATATGCCGGATACCCTCGACATAGACCGCATCGAGATCGATCGGGATGTCGAATGCGATCGCGGCCAGCAGGGCGAGCTTGTGCGCCGCGTCCCAGCCATCGATATCCAGGCTGGGATCGGCCTCGGCATAACCCAGATCCTGCGCTTCGCCCAGCACCGCCTCGAAGGGTTGGCCAGTTTCGCGCATCTGGCTCAGCACGAAATTGCAGGTGCCGTTGAGAATGCCGGAAATCCGGCTGAAGCGATTGGCGCCCAGCCCTTCGCGCAACGCCTTGATGACCGGGATGCCGCCCGCGACCGA
>JAXDMU010000351.1:0-17145 GCA_034665905.1 Aliidongia sp.
GTGACAGCCCGACTTGATTGGCCGAACGTCGGACAAGCGCCAGCGGCCACACTCGGCCGCGATCGTCTATTGGGTAGCGATTTCCAAAGGGATCACCGCCGCATCGGTGAGAACCAGGAGAGGGCACCCGTTCTGCGAAACCGTCCGATGCGTTGCGCATTCACCGGGACTTCATCCGTCGGGCGGTCGAATTACACCGTGCTTGCAATTGGCGGGTGTTTGGTTCCGTGGCCCACGGCAATGATCGTGGCGGCAGCGACCTCGACCTATTGGTCGACACCCTGCCGGGAACCACCTTGTTCGACCTCGGCGGCCTGCAAGTCGACCTCGAAGAGCGTCTCGGCATTGGCTTGTTCCTACATTGAAGGAATTGGCAAAGAGGAATTCCTGACCGACAAGCGTACCCAGCAGGCGGTGAT
The DNA here is from genome assembly GCA_034665905.1 of Aliidongia sp. Lineage (GTDB taxonomy): Bacteria > Pseudomonadota > Alphaproteobacteria > ATCC43930 > CGMCC-115725 > JAXDMU01. The sequence continues at coordinate 420 of JAXDMU010000351.1, forward strand.
TATGAACCTCGTGATCATCGGCGAAGCCGCGACCAAATTGCTGAAAGATCACGCTTAATTCAACGGGCGTGATGATCATATGGTACGGCTATCGGCCTGGGTACGGCAACAGAATGCCGCAGGAGTTGTACCGGTTCGCATAGATAGACAAATATTCGATAACACTAAAATATTGAAATTACCAAACCTACGAGAACGCGTAAAATTGGCGCTGATCGTAATAGCAAGAAATTTCCCTGACCTTGATAGGCGTGTTCCTATAGATATGGTTGGTAACGATAAAGAGTTATTAGCTGTAACATACTGCGCAACACAAAAAAACGCTCTGCCAATTATCGACATTTTACTCGGTGAGGGATATCTTGTAGAAATAAGGTCCCGGTAGTGAGGGGTTACCGTAGAGACGTTGTGCATACTTATAAAGGAATATTAGCCGCGGATGACCTTTTATCTACTACGTCTAGTTCATCCCGCCGCCAGCAGACTCTCCGCCGCCGCCCGCGCTTCGGCCGTGATGTTCGCCCCGGACAGCATCCGGGCGATTTCCTCGCGCCGGGCCGGCGGATTGAGCGGTTCGACGCGCGTCACCGTCTGCTTCTCGGCCTGATGCTTGGCGACGCGCCAATGCTGGGCGCCGCGGGCCGCCACTTGGGGCGAGTGGGTTACGACCAGCACCTGCAACTCCTGGCCCAGCCGTGCCAGGCGGTCGCCGACGGCGGCGGCGACGGCGCCGCCGATGCCGCTATCCACTTCGTCAAACACGATGGTCGGCACGCTCGACACCCGTGCCAGCACCACTTTGAGTGCCAGGAGAAAGCGCGACAACTCGCCGCCGGACGCGATCTTGGCGAGCGGGCCGGGGGCGGCGCCGGGGTTGGTCGCGATTTCGAAGGCGACGCGCTCCGCCCCGTCCGGCCCCCACTCGGCTTCGCCCAGCGGCGCCAGCAAGGTGCGGAACCGGGCTCGGTCGAGTTTCAAGGGGGCGAGTTCGGCCTGGACGGCGCGGTCGAGTCGTTCCGCGGCCCTGCGGCGCCGTTCCGACAGCAGCGCTGTCGCCGCGACATAGCCGGCGCGCGCGCGCGCCTCGTCGGCGGCGAGACGGGCGAGGTCGGCACCGCCATCCTCGAGCGCGGCCAACCGTGCGGCCAGATCGCTTTGCAGACCGGGCAGCGCTTCGACCGCGATGCCATGTTTGCGCGCCATGCCGCGCAGCGCATAGAGCCGGTCTTCGACGGCGTCCAGTCTTTCGTCATCGGCCTCGTCGGCACGGCGCGCGGCTTCGAGCTGGGCGATTGCCTCGGTCAGTTCGACGATGGCGCGTTCCAGCGCCCCGATCGTGGTGTCGAGCTTGCCGCCCGCCTTGTCCCGCGCTTTTTCCAGCTGATGGGCGGCCGCGTTGAGCGCGCGGGCGCCGCCGCGGTGGCCGTTCAGGTCGGTCCAGGCGGCGTCCATCGCTTCGGCGACATGGGCGCGATGGGTCAGGAGCGAGCGGCGCTGGGTCAGCGCCAGTTCTTCGCCCGGCTCCGGGTGCAGGCGATCCAGTTCGGCCACGGCGTGACGCAGCCATTCCTCGTCGTCGCGTGCCTTGGCGATGGCGGCCTCGGCCTCGGCGCGGGTGCGCCGGGCGGTCCGCCAACTGTGCCAGCGAGCGCCAACCGCGGCGCCGGTCGCGGGGTCGTCGGCGAAGGCGTCGAGCAGTGCCCGGTGATTGGCCGGATCGAGCAGGCCGCGCTGTTCGAACTGACCCTGGATTTCGACCAGCGTGTCACCCAATTGCTTCAGCAGCCCGACGCTGGCCGGCTGGTCGTTGACGAAGCCGCGCGACCGGCCATCGGCATTGACCATGCGGCGCAGCACCAGCGTGTCTTCGGCGGCGAAACCTTGCTCGGACAGCATGGCACGGGCGGCGTGACCGGGGGCCAGCTCGAATTCGGCGGCGACGATGGCTTGCGCGGCACCCTGCCGGACCAACCCGCTTTCGGCACGGGCACCCAGCGCCAGGCCCAGCGCGTCGAGCAAAATCGATTTGCCGGCACCGGTCTCGCCGGTCAGCACCGAGAGATGCGGCGAGAAGCTGAGATCAAGGCGATCGATCAGCACCACATCACGGATCGTCAGGCTCAGGAGCATCAGCGGTGCGAACTCGGCGACAGCATCGGGACCGGGCGGACCATAGCCTGTCCGGGCCCCCGTCCGCTACCGCTTTGCCGCGACCGGCCGGTCAGAACGGATTCAAATAATCGGCGACCGCGGCGATCCAGCCATGTTCGATATCCGGACTGGCCCGATCGCCTTTGACCAGATCGAAGCTGTCCTTGTACCACTCGCTTTCCGGAAAATTATAGCCAAGCACCGCGGCGTTCTTCTGCGCCTCCTCGGGCAGACCGACCGCGGTGTAGCATTCGGTCAGCCGGGCCAGCGCCTCGGGCACGTGGGTCGTGGTCTGGTAATCCTTGACGACCGCACGGTAGCGGTTGATGGCGGCGACGAACAGGCCCTGGCGCTCGTAATAGCGGCCGATCTCCATCTGCTTGCCGGCCAGATGATCGCGCGTCAGATCGATCTTGAGGCGCGAGTCGCGAGCATATTTGCTGTCTGGAAAGCGGGTTGCGACGTCCTGAAGCGCCTTCAGCGCGTTCTCGGTATTTTTCTGATCGCGGCCGACATCGACGATCTGTTCGTAATACGAAATCGCCTTGACGTAATAGGCATAGGCGGCGTCCCGATTGCCCGGATGCAATTGGATGAAGCGATCGGCCGCCGCGATCGCCTCGTCATATTTGTTGGACTGATAATTGACATAGGCCTTCATCAACTGCGCCTTGGTCGCCCAGACGGAATAGGGATGCTGACGCTCGACCTCATCGAAGATCCTGCTGGCTTCCGCCCAGGCTTCCTTTTCCATCCGATCGACCGCGGCGTTGTAAAGCACCTCGACCGACTGGTCCTTGTACTTCATGTCGTCCTTGTCGCTACAGCCACCGAGGGAAAGGCTCGCCGCCAGCGCCATGCCGGCCAGAAGGCGGCCGATCCGAAACTTCACCATGCCAGCGTACAATTCCGATAGCTCCCAGCCGGAAGAGGATGCAGCACATCGATCGGTGCCACACAGCAAGCCGGCCTTTTAGCATATAGTTGGGGACGGCGCGAGGAGTGCGGCGATCGGGCTTGCGGATTCGATCGGCGGGACAGCGGGCGTCAGGCGGACAGCGCGCGCGGCTCCTGCCAACGCCCGAACGGGGCCTCGTCGACCGCTGCCATGCTCCAGGCGTCGCGATCGGCAAACAGGGCGGCGAGCAGCCGCCGATTGAGCGCGTGGCTGGACCGCGAGCCGCGAAACCGCCCGAGCAGCGGGCCACCGGCCAGATAAAGATCGCCGACCGCATCCAACACCTTGTGCCGGACAAATTCGTCGGCATAGCGCAAGCCGCCGCTGTTGACGACCGTGTCGCCGTCGATCACCACGGCATTGTCGAGCGAGCCGCCCAGAGCCCGGCCATTGGCGCGCAGCGCATCGAGATCCTTGAGGAAGCCGAAGGTGCGTGCCCGGCTGATTTCATGTTTGAAGCTGACCGGATCGATCACCATGTTCGCGGTCTGGCGGGCGATCGCTTTGCTCGGGAAATCGATTTCGAATTCGACCGAGAACTGATCGTCCGGCTCGATGCTGGTCCAGGCGCGATCATCGCCGACCGAGACCGGCTTCAGGACCTTGATGGCCTGCCGCGGAACATGCTGGTCGATCGTGCCGGCGCATTCGATCAAGAAGACGAACGGCGCGGACGAGCCGTCCATGATCGGCACTTCCGGCCCGATGATTTCGATCGTGCAATTATCGATGCCGCAGCCGGCCAGCGCCGACATCAAATGCTCGATCGTCAGGATCGAGGTGTTCTTGCCGTCGGTCAGCGTCGTGCAGAGCGGTGACTCAAGCGCGTTCGACCAATGCGCCGCAATCTCGACCGGACCACCCACCCCGTCGAGGCGACGAAACAGAATGCCAGTGCCAACCGGCGCCGGGCGCAGGGTAAGGGCCGCCTTGACACCGCTGTGCAGGCCGATTCCGGTACAATGGATCGGGGCTTTCAAGGTCTTTTGCGAAGCGAGGGCCGGCGTAAGCATGAAGAATCTATCCTGTAGCGCATCTTGAGGGTGCTGCATCCTGGATGGTTACCAATCCCTTGCCATTGGCACAAATCACTCTTTATTACCGATTGTTGCAGCGCACAGAGGAGTGAATGCCAATCGCGGTAAAGGGTTAGCGCGGAAAACCACACTAATCCCCGATCCCTCCGCCCGGTGCCGCCGACGCATTCCGGCGGCACGCTTGGCGTTCAGTTGGCCTGTCGGCGCAGGAAGGCCGGGATGTCGAGATAATCTTGCTCGCTACCGGACGGATCGGTGGCGGCCGGAGCGGGCTGGCGTGCCACCGGAGGGGCGGCCGGGGCCTGTCGGGGGGCGTTCAAGCTCGGCTGTGTCCGTTGCGGCGGGTTGCGGCCCCCGCCGATGATCCGCTGGAACAGGCTCGGGGCCGGCGCTTTGGGCTTGGCCATCGGCTCGCGCGTCTGGGTCGCCCGGGCCGACGAGAGCGGTTCGGCCTCGGCATGGGCGCCCGTGCCGACCCGTTGTTGCGGCATGACCGGGCGGGGCGCGACGAAGCCGCGGCTCTGGATCAGCGCCGGATGATCCGCTGCCGGGTCGAGACCGGCGGACGGCGTGCGGGTCAGGCCGGCGATCGTCTGCGGCCCGGCGGCGCGGGCCGCTTCCGGGAACATGTCGGGAGTGGCGGGCATGGCGATCGGCGCTTTGACCGCCGGTGCCGGCGTCGCGGCGACGACATGCAGCGGCACCGGCCGGGGTCGCTCGTTGGGCAGTGCGGCATTGGTCGCGGCGTTCATCATGCGCGATACCTCGGCATCGATGCCGGTGGCGACCACGGAAATCCGCATCTTGCCTTCGAGCTTCTCGTCGAACGTCGAGCCGAAGATGATGTTGGCTTCGGGATCGACCTCCTCGCGAATCCGGTTGGCCGCCTCATCGACCTCGAACAGCGTCATGTCCATGCCGCCGGTGATGTTGATCAGCACGCCGCGCGCACCCTTCATCGAGACGTCGTCGAGCAGCGGGTTTGAGATTGCGGCTTCGGCGGCATCAATGGCGCGTTTGTCGCCGCTCGCCTCGCCGGTGCCCATCATCGCCTTGCCCATCTCGCTCATCACTGCGCGAATGTCCGCGAAATCGAGATTGATCAGGCCGGGCATCACCATCAGGTCGGTGACACCGCGCACGCCGGCGTGCAGGACATTATCCGCCATCTTGAAGGCTTCGGCGAAGGTCGTGCGCTCGTTGGCAACGCGGAACAGATTCTGATTCGGGATGATGAGCAGCGTATCGACGAATTTCTGCAATTCCTCGATGCCCGATTCGGCCAGCCGCATGCGGTGCGTGCCTTCGAAATGGAACGGCTTGGTGATGACGCCAACCGTCAGGATGCCGTTCTCGCGGGCCTGGCGCGCGATCACCGGGGCCGCCCCGGTACCCGTACCGCCGCCCATGCCGGCCGTGATGAACACCATGTTCGAGCCGGCGAGATGCTGCATGATCTCTTCCATCGCTTCTTCGGCGGCGGCGCGACCGACTTCGGGACGCGACCCGGCGCCGAGTCCCCGTGTGGTCCCCTGGCCGAGTTGAATGCGCCGATCGGCCAGCGAATGCTGAAGCGCCTGGGCATCGGTGTTGCAGGCGACGAACTCGCAGCCGATCAGATTGGCGCGGATCATGTTGTTGACGGCATTGCCGCCGGCACCGCCGACGCCGACCACCGTAATACGGGGTTTCAGATCGTTGAATTCCTTGGGAACGCTGAGATTGATCGTCATGGTGTCCTCCGATGATCGGGCGGCATTGGTAGAATCAAAGATTGTCGCGCAGCCAGTGTCCGACCCGGCCAAGCATGCCCTTGGGCAGGGCGGCCGGGTTGAGGTCGCGTCCGCGCGATTCCGCCCGCTCCGAGGCGGCGAAATGCAGCAGGCCGACGGTCGTGGCGAAGGCGGGGCCGCCGGTCGCCTCGGCGAGGCCGGCGATCCGGGTCGGGCGGCCGATGCGAACTTGCTTGTCGAGAATCATGCCGGCCAGCTCGCGCGTGCCCGGCAACTGGCTGGCACCGCCGGTGAGCACGACCTGGCGGCCGGCCAGCTTGTCGAAGCCCGAGGCTTCCAGCCGGTTGCGCACCAGTTCGAAGGTCTCTTCGAGCCGCGGCGAGATGATCCCGATCAGATGTGATTTCGGCACCTGATTGGGCTGGCCGTCCTCGCCTTCGCCGACCACCGGTACGGTGATGGTTTCACGCTCGTCGGAGGGCGACGGGATGGCGCAGCCGAACAGGGTCTTCATCCGTTCGGCATGGCTGATCGGGGTCGACAGGCCGCGCGCGATGTCGTTGGTGACATGGCCGCCGCCGACCGGAACCGTGTCGGCATAGACGATGGCGCCGTCATAGAACACGCCAATCGTGGTGGTGCCGCCACCCATGTCGATCAGGGTGGCACCCAACTGCATCTCGTCCTCGACCAGGGCAGAGAGGCCGGCGGCATAGGGCGAGACGACGATGCCGGCCACTTCGAGATGGCAGCGTCCGACCGCGGCGATGGTATTACGCACCGCGGCCGACGAGGCCGAGACGATGTGCATGTTGATGCCCAGCTTGTCGCCGACCATGCCGCGCGGATCGCGGATGCCCCGGCTGCCGTCGATCGAAAAGCCGACCGGGACCGAATGGATGATCTGGCGATCGGCCGCGTCGCGATAGGCGTGCCCCTGCCCGAGCACTTTTTTCATCTCGGCGTCGCCGATCTCGCGTCCGCCCAGCACCATCTCGACCGGCACGATGCGCGAGGGCGGAAAGCCGCCGGAAAGGTTGAGAATTACCTCGGTGATGGTCTCGCCCGCCATCTGTTCGGCGGCGTGAACCGCGTTCAGCATCGAGGTCGCCGCCGCATCGAGATCGTTGATCTGGCCGGCCCGCACGCCGCGCGACACTTGATGGCCGATCCCCAGAATGCGCGGCCCGGTCGGTTCCCGGCGCGCGATGAAGCAGCATACCTTGGTAGTGCCGATATCGATGGCGGCGATCAGCGTGCCGCGCGGGCGTGCATAGGGTTTCGTCATGTCTTGGCCACCGTTTTGGTGCGCTGCTTGCCCAGGGCCGGCTTGGGCGGTTCGGGTACCGCCCGCACGACGACGCGGTCGGTCAGGCGCAGATCCACCAGTTCGATATCCCGCGCGAGCAGCGCATGGCCGCGATCGATCTGGGCCAGATGGGTCCAGGCATCGGCGACATTGGTTTCCGGAAGCTCGACGGTGATGGCGTTGTCGAGTTGAAGATTCCACCGTCGCTCGCCGACCCGGATGGCGGCGCTGACCCGGCGCATCAGATCGGGCTGGGTCTGGAGCACCTGGATCAGGGACGCCGCATTGCGCGGCGCGTCATCGCCCACGACCAGCAGCAAATTCGAGTAGCGGTCCAGATGCTCGGTCGTGACGACGACGCCATCATGGTCGATCAGCATCATCTTGCCCTGGCGCTGCCAGAGCGCCAGCGGCACACGCTCGGTCAGGCGGATATAGAGCGTGTCGGGCAGATGGCGTTCGACCGATGCGGTGCGGATCCACGGCAGGGTTTCCAACTGCTGCTTCACCCTGGTCGGGTTGACCGCGAGGATCGGCGTGCCGCGTCCGGCTTCGATCGCTTTCAAGATGTCGCCGCGCGGTGTGGTCGCGCGGCCTTCGACCTCGATCTCCTGCACGGTGAAGCCGAGCCCGCCAGTGGCGTTCAACGCCGTGTCGCGCAGGCGGGAACCATGATCGAACAGATCGGCGATGCCGAGTCCGGCGACTCCGAGAAGCGCCAAACCGCCGATCCCGGCAAAAAACCGCAGCGGCCGGCGCGGCAGATAGCGCTGAATCCGCCGCCGCAGCAGCATGAGTTTTGCCGATTCGAGGCTCTTGGCCGGCTTTACGCGTCGCATGTCGCGTTCTCCACCATCCAGGTCACGAGATCGGCATAGGAAATCCCGAAATGCCGGCCGGCATCCGGCACCAGCGAGGTCGGTGTCATGCCGGGCTGAGTATTGACCTCCAGGAGGAAGAGCCGACCCGGCTCGCCCTGTGTATCGTCGTAGCGCAGATCGGCCCGCGTGATGCCGCGGCAGCCGAGCGCCTTGTGGGCCGCCACGGCGATCACGCAGGCTTGCTCATAGATTTCGGGATGGATCGCGGCCGGAATGACGTGGATCGAGCCGCCGGTGGCGTATTTCGCCTCGTAATCGTACCAGGTGCCCTGCGCCATGATCTCGATGACGCCGAGCGGCCGGTCGCCCATCACCGCCACGGTCAGTTCCCGGCCGGGGATGAAGCGCTCGACCAGCATCTCGTCGTTGATTTCAGGGGCCGGGATCACGCGGTTCTCGCCCGCGCGGACAATGATGACCCCGACCGACGAGCCCTCGTTGGTCGGCTTGACGACATAAGGTGCGGCCATCACGGTACCGGCAGCGATCTCGTCTCGCGTCGCCACCCGGCCTTCGGGAATCGGCAAGCCGGCGGCACGGAAAACCTGGCGGGCCAAGGGCTTATCCATGGCGACGGCCGAGGCGAGTAACCCCGAATGGGTGTAGGGAATACCGAGCAGGTCGAGGATCGCCTGAACATGACCGTCTTCGCCGCCGCGGCCGTGCAGCGCGTTGAAGGCGACGTCGGGGCGGGGCGTCAATGCGGCGATCAGCGCCGGCACGTCGCGTGCGACATCGATCTCGACGGCGTCGTAACCACTCTGGCGCAAGGCATCCGCGACGCCGCGTCCGGTTGAAAGCGAGACTTCGCGCTCAGCCGACCAGCCGCCCATCAGCACCGCGACGCGTTTCATGGCCGAGCCTCCCCGATGCGCCGGATTTCCCAGTCGAGGCGGATGCCCGATTGCTCCAGGACGCGGCGGCGCACCTCCTCGCCCAGCCCTTCGAGATCGGCGGCCGTGGCGTCGCCCAGATTGATCAGGAAATTGGTGTGCAGATCGGACACCATGGCACCGCCCCGGCGCAAGCCGCGGCAGCCGGCGCGATCGATCAATTCCCAGGCGCGCTCGTCGGGCGGGTTGGCAAAGGTCGAGCCGCCGGTTCGACTGCGGATCGGCTGGGTCGCCTGGCGCTTTTCCTGGATGGTCGCGATGCGGGCCGCAATCGCGGCCGGGCTGTCCTTCGTGCCGCGCAAAGTGGCTTCGAGGAACACGAAATCCGCGGGACAGCCGCAATGGCGATAGGACAGATCGAGTTCGTCGGGTGTCAGGTGGGTATGTTGCCGGCCGGCACCGTCCAGGACCGTGGCGCCAACCAATATATCTTTGATTTCACGGCCATAGGCGCCGGCATTCATGCGCAGTGCCCCACCGATCGTGCCGGGGATGCCGGACAGGAACTCCAGCCCGCCGAGTCCGGCCTGCGCGCAGGTCAGGGCGACATTGGCGTCGAGCGCTCCGGCCCCTGCGGTGCAGACTTCATCCGCGACGGTGATCTCGGCGAAGGTACGGCCGAGCCGGATCACGACGCCGCGCACGCCGCCATCGCGCACCAGCAGATTGGACGCGACGCCGATCACCGTCACCGGGATGTCCTTCGGGCAGTTCGCCAGGAAGTCGGCCAGATCCTCGCGATCGGCCGGGCGGAATATCACTTCGGCCGGGCCGCCGACGCGGAACCAGGTGATCGGCGCCAACGGCGCCTCTACCGTCAGCCGGCCGCGCACCGGTGGCAGGCGGTCGATCAGGTCGGAGCGGCATGCGGTGGCGGTCATGGTGTGCGCCCCGCGACGGCAAGCCGGTCCAGTTCGCCGGGCAACCCATTGGCCCAGCCGGTGATCGATCCGGCCCCGAGACAGACGACGAGATCGCCCGGCTTGGTCAGGTCGCGGATGAGCGGCGCCAGATCGGCCGGTGCCGACAGCGCCTGGGCATGGCGATGGCCGCGGGCCAGCAAGCCTTCGACCAGCGCGTCGCGGTCGATGCCGGGGATCGGCGCCTCGCCCGCCGCATAAACATCGGCCACGATCACCGTATCGGCATCATTGAAGCAGCGGCAAAAATCGTCGAACAGGCTGGCGAGCCGGCTGTAGCGATGTGGCTGCACCACCGCGACGACATTGCCCTCGGCCGCCTGGCGCGCGGCGCCCAGCACGGCGGCGATCTCGACCGGATGATGCCCGTAATCATCGATGATGGTGACGCCTGCGGAGACGCCCGTCCGGGTGAAGCGGCGCTTCACCCCGCTGAAGCCGGCAAACGCGCTTTTCAGCGTCGCATCGTCGATGCCCATTTCGGTACCGACCGCGATCGCAGCGAGCGAATTCTGGACATTGTGCAGCCCGAACATCGGCAGCGCGATGCCTTCGATCACCCGGCTGGTGCCGGCGATGCGATCGGTCAACTGGACATCGTAGCGCGCACCGGCGGTACCGGTGACGATGTTGACCGCGCGCACATCCGCCTGAGGTGACATGCCATAGGTGACGATGCGCCGGTCGGCGACCCGCGGAATCATGCCCTGAACCACCGGGTGGTCGATGCACAGGGTGGCAAAGCCGTAGAACGGGATGTTCGTCACGAACGTATCGAACGCGGCCTGGACCGCGTCGAAGTTCTGGTAGAAATCCAGATGCTCGGGGTCGATGTTGGTGACGATGCCGATGGTCGCGGGCAGGCGGATGAAAGTGCCGTCGCTCTCGTCGGCCTCGACCACCATCCAGTCACCGGCACCGAGCCGGGCATTGGTGCCATAGGCGTTGATGATACCGCCATTGATCACGGTCGGGTCGAGCTGGGCGGCATCAAGCACGGCGCCGACCAGCGAGGTCGTCGTCGTCTTGCCGTGGGTTCCGGCGACCGCGATCGACCATTTCAGGCGCATCAGTTCGCCCAGCATCTCGGCGCGCCGCACTACCGGCAGCAGGCGATGGCGGGCCGCGGCCAGTTCGGGATTGTCGGCCCGGATCGCCGAGGACACGACGACGACCTGGGCGTTGCCCAGATTTTCCGCGGTGTGGCCGATCCGGACGGGAATGCCCAGCCGTTCCAGCCGCTGGGTATTGGCCCCCGACGCGACGTCGCTCCCTTGCACGCTGTAGCCGAGATTATGCAGAATCTCGGCGATGCCCGACATGCCGATGCCGCCGATGCCGACAAAATGGAGTGTGCCGATGGTAAGCGGGAGCGCTCTCATCGCCATCCCTCCCACTCGACCGTCTCGACCAGATCGGCCAGACGCTGGGCGGCCTCCGGCTGGCCCAGCCGGCGCGCGGCGGCGGCGGCGCGGGCCAGTGCCGCGGGGTGATTCAGGATGCGTTCAAGCTGGGCGGACAGGGCGCCCGCGGTGAAGTCCGTCTCGGCCAGCAGCCAGGCGGCGCCGCGTTCGACCAGAACGCGGGCATTGGCGGTTTGCTCGTCGGCCAGCGCGGCAGCGAAGGGCACCAGGATCGCCGGCCGGCCGGCCGTGGTGAGTTCGGCCACGGTCGAGCCGCCTGAGCGGGTGATGACCAGATGGGCGGTCCCCAACCGTTCCGGCAGATCCTCGAAAAAACGTTTGGTCTCGACGGTAATCCCGCTGCTGGCATAGGCCGCGCGGCAGCTATCGGCATCCTCGGTCCGGACCTGTTGCGCGACCTGCAAGCGCGCCTGGAGCGCACGCGGCAGCGCTTTCAGCGCCTCGGGCACGATCCGGGACAGGATTCGGGCACCCTGGCTGCCGCCGATCACCAGCAAACGAATCGGACCGCCCGGTTCCGGTGGATCGTAGCTTTGGTTACGCAGCGCCAGGATCGCCGGACGCACCGGATTGCCGGTCTCGACGATCTTGCAGCGATCGTCGCTCGCCAGTCCCCGGACGGTCTCGAAGCCGGTGGCGATGCGGCGCACGCGGCCGGACAGCATCAGATTGGCCCGGCCGAGCACGGCGTTCTGCTCGTGGATCAGGCTCGGCAACCGCAGCCAGCACGCGGCGAGCATCGTCGGCACCGAGGGATAGCCGCCGAAACCGACGACGGCGCCCGGGTCGAGCCGCCGCAGCAGGCTGCGGGCGGCCAGCGCACCGCGCCCGATCTCGATCAGCGCACCGACCTTGCCGACGATCCCCGCCCGAAATCGCCCGGCCGGCACGCGATAGGTCGGCACGCCCTCGACCGGGAAATCCTGGGCACGCCGGTCGGTGACCAGGGCCACCGGGCGACCGCGCGCCATCAGCGCGCGCGCCAGCGCCTCGGCCGGGAAGAGGTGGCCGCCGGTACCGCCGGCCGCAAGCACGACCAAATCTTTCGGCGGCCTCATCCCGCGTCCCCCGTGCCGAAGCGCCGCCGGGTCATCGCCAGCACCATGCCCATGCCGAGCCCGAGGGCGACGAGCGACGAGCCGCCATAGCTCAGGAAGGGCAGGGTCATGCCCTTGGTCGGCATCAGTTGCAGGGTCGATGCCATGTTGATCACCGCCTGCAAGCCGAACTGGGCGAGCAGCCCGGCGCCGGCCAGCACGACATAAAGATTGCGCTCGACCATCAGGCGCGAGAAGCCGCGCAACACGATGAAGGCGAAGACCGCGACGATGAGCAGGCAGACGACGAGACCGAATTCCTCGCCGGCCACGGCAAAGACGAAATCGGCATGCGCGTCGGGCAGATAGCCCTTGACCGTGCCCTCGCCCGGGCCGACGCCCCACAGTCCGCCATTGGTGAAGGCTTCGATCGAACGCGTGACCTGATAGTGATCGCCGGCCGCGGGGTCGAGAAAGCGGTCGATGCGGCTCTGCACATGCGGGAAGATTTCATAGGCGCCGTAAAGCCCGGCGGCACCGATCAGCGCCAGGATCACGACGATCACGATCGGTAGGCCGGCCAGATAGAATTCGACGAACCAGATCGCCGTTACCAGCACCGCCTGTCCCAGATCCGGTTGCAGCAGCAGCAGCGCCATGACCAGACCGTAAAGCGCGATGGCGACAATATTGCCCGGAATTTTCGATTCGGGATTCTTCTGTTCGGCGAACAGCCAGGCACAGACGATGGCGAAGCAGGGTTTGGCGAATTCCGAGGGCTGGACCGAGATGCCGCCAAAACTGATCCAGCGCCGCGCGCCCTTAATGTCGCTACCGGCGAAAAAGGTCGCGGCCAGCGCCAGCAGCGACAGCGCCAGCCCGATCATCGCGATGCGCCGGATCGTGCGCGGCGATTGCAGCGAGATCGCGAAGATCACCGCGATGCTGATCGGCATCAGCGCCAACTGGTGGCGCACGAAATGAAAGCTGCCGGCACCGATGCGGTCGGCCACGGCCGGGCTTGCCGCCAGCGTCATGACGCAGCCGAAGGCGCAGAGTGTCCCCAGCGCCATGACGGTCCAGCGATCGACGGTCCACCACCACCGCCCGAACTGGCTTTGATCGATGCGGGCGATGCTCATCGGGCGGCCTCCGCCACAAGATCCAGGACAAGGCCGCGAAACGCCTCGCCGCGGATTTCGAAATTGCGATACTGGTCGAATGAGGCGCAGGCCGGCGACAGCAGCACCACCGGTGTATCGGCGGCATCTGCCTCGGCCGCCGTCGCGGCGGCTCGAACCGCGGTGGGCAGGTCGCCGCACAGCGTCGAAGGCACCGCCTCACCCAGCGTTTCCTGAAATTGTTGCGCAGCCGAACCGATCAGATAGGCGTGCCGGATGCGCGGAAAGAACGGCGCGAGCGACTCGATGCCGCCGGCTTTGGCCACGCCGCCGGCAATCCAGTGGATCGCGTCGTAGCAGGCCAGCGCCTTGGCCGCGGCATCGGCGTTGGTTGCCTTGGAGTCATTGACGAAGCGAATCCGGCGGTGCTGCACCACCAGTTCCTGGCGGTGGGCCAGCCCGGCGAAGCTGGCAAGGGCCGCAGTGATCGTTTCGGTATCGAGATGACAGGCACGGCACGCGGCATAGGCCGCGGCGGCATTCTGCCAGTTATGGGCGCCGGGTAGGCGGGCGATCGGACGGAGATCCATGATTTCCTGCGCATCCGCACCGGTATCGTCGATCAATTTGCCGTCCAGAACATAGACCCCGCCGGGCACGACCCGTTCGGCCGAGATGCGGATGACCCGCGCTTTTGTCGCCTCGATTTCGTCGGCGACGGCGCGGCACCAATCGTCATCGACGCCGATGATCGCGGTATCGCCCGTGATCTGATTTCGGAAAATCCGGCGCTTGGCCGCGACATAGCCCGCCATGTCGCCGTGCCGGTCGAGATGGTCGGGCGTGACGTTGAGCAGGAGGGCCACGGCAAAGCGCGCCCGGTCGATCAAATCGAGCTGATAGGAACTCATCTCGATGACATAGCTGCCGTCGGCGCTCAGTGTCGGCAGCGACAGGACCGGCGTACCGAGATTGCCGCCGATCGCGACCGGGCGCTTCGCCTCGCTCAGAATGTGGCCGATCAGCGTGGTCGTGGTCGATTTGCCATTGGTGCCGGTGATGCCGAGGAAGCGGGCGCCGGTCTCGGCCCGCCACAGCAGCTCGATATCGCCGATCACCGGAACGCCCGTGGCCCGCGCCCGCGCCGCGACGGCGTGCGGGGCCGGATGGGTCAGTGGAATGCCGGGGCTCATGACCAAGGCGGCCCAGCCGGACGGATCGAGGGACGCAAGCTCGGTGAGGGCGACTCCCGCGGCCGCGAGCGCCTGGCGAGTCTCCGCATCATCGTCCCAGGCGAGCACGTGGGCGCCGGCCGTGCGCAAGGCTTCGGCCGCGGCCAGCCCGGAGCGGGCGAGGCCGAGCACGGCCACCGTGCGGTCGCGAAAGGCGGGGAGCGGGATCATCTGAGCTTCAGCGTCGAGAGGCCGATGATCGCGAGAATCACGGCGATGATCCAGAATCGGATGACAATGGTCGGCTCGTGCCAGCCTTTCTTCTCGAAATGATGATGGATCGGCGCCATGCGGAAGACGCGTTTGCCGGTCAGCTTGTAGCTGCCGACCTGCACGATCACCGACACGGTTTCCAGCACGAAGACGCCGCCGATGATCGCCAGCACGATTTCATTCTTGGTGATGACGCTGATGGCACCGAGCGCGGCGCCGATCGCGAGCGAGCCGGTGTCGCCCATGAACACCATGGCCGGCGGCGCGTTGAACCAGAGAAACCCCAGCCCGGCCCCGACCAGCGCGCCGCAAAACACGGTCAGTTCGCCGGTACCCGGTACGTGGTTGATCTGAAGGTAGTTGGCGAAGACCAGATTGCCGGTCAGATAGGCGATCAGCCCGAAGGATGCCGCGGCGATCATCGCCGGCACGATCGCCAGCCCGTCCAGACCGTCAGTCAGATTGACCGCATTGGACGCGCCGACCACGACGAAGATCGTCACCGGGGCGATGAACCAGCCCAAATCGAGCAGCACATTTTTCAGGAACGGCACGGCGAATTTGGTGCCGAAATGATTTTCGGTCACGATGATGATGGCGACGCAGGCGATGGCGGCGATCAGAATCTCGATCAGCAGCTTGCGCCGCCCGGACAGCCCGTCCGACGAGCGCTTGGTCAGTTTGCGGTAATCATCGAAGAATCCGACGATGCCGAAGCCCGCGGTCACGAACAGCACGATCCAGACGAAGATATTGTTCAACTCGGCCCAGAGCAGGGTCGAGCCGATCAGCGCGGTCAGGATCAGAAAGCCGCCCATGGTGGGCGTGCCTTTCTTGCGGATCAGATGGCCTTCCGGGCCATCGAGCCGGATCGGCTGGCCTTCGCCCTGCTTGCTTTTCAGCCAGGCGATGACACAGGGCCCCAGCAGGAAGCTGAAGATGAGCGCCGTCATCAGTGCGCCTCCGGTCCGAAAGGTCAGATAGCGGAATAGATTGAGCGGTTGGAACTGGTCGCTGAGGGAGGCCAGAAGGTTCAGCATGGGGATTTCTCGCGCGCGATCGGGGCGGAATCCGCAGCACCGGCCAGAAGAGGTTTGACGATATCGATCATACGGCTGCCGAGCGATCCTTTGACCGTGACGACATCGCCGGGTCGCAATGTGTCGAGCAAAAATGGCAGCAATTTGGCGGCGTCGGGTTGCCAGGCGCCTTGGCGCGCGGGCGCCAGCGCGTCGTGCAGATGGCGCATCAGCGGACCGGCGGTGAAAACCAGATCGGCGACCGTGCCAAGCGGTTCGGCCAGTGCGGCATGGAGGGCCGTCGCTTGCGTGCCCAGTTCGCGCATGTCGCCCAGCACGGCGATGCGGCGGCCGTTCGCTTGCGGACAGGCGGCCGCGAGCACGGCGAAGGCGGCGGCCATCGAGGCGGGGCTCGCATTGTAGCTTTCATCGATCAGCAGCGCCTCGCCCGTGCCGACCGGCACTTTCTGCTGCCGCCCACGGCCGGCCAGCCCTGACAGATGGCTCAGGGATTCGCTCGCTTTGTCGACATCAGCACCCAGCAGCGAGACCGCGCCGAGCACTGCCAGACTGTTCATCACCAGATGCCGGCCCGGCTGACCCAGGCGATAGCGCAGGCGGTGACCCAAAATTTCGGCCTCAATGTCACTGCCCGCGGCATCGGCTTGAACAGTGATCAACCGGATGTCGGCCGTTGGACTGGTGCCGAAAGACACGATCTGGCGTAGCCCGCACGCGGCGGCGGCCGCCGCCAGCCGCGGCTGCATCGGATTGTCGCCGTTCAGGATCGCGGCGCCG
>JAXDMU010000352.1:0-6283 GCA_034665905.1 Aliidongia sp.
GAGATGATGGCGACGGCCGGAATTTCGGCGGCCGCAAGCTCTGCCGGCCCGACGGTACCGAATTCATCTGGCCCGAAACACCGATCGCCAGGGCGATCAAGGCCGACATGGCGGTAACCGATGCCGAAGCCATTGTGGAGCGCGCGAATGGTGACCGGGTCCGGTGCGCCCTCAACATCATTCCGATGCACGACGACCGAGGCATGATCACCGGGGCGATGACGTGCTTTCAACCGCTCGACCGGCCGGGCAACATCGTGCCTCGGGTGGACATCACCGAGCAGTGGCAGGCCGAAGAAAATCTTCGGCTCCTGTCGGCGACACTGGAAGAACGCGTCCAGGAGCGCACGCGCGAAATCGCTGAAGCGATGGCGGAACGACGTGACAGCGAACATCGCTTTCGCATGCTGGTCAACGGCATTCGCGACTACGCCATCTTCATGCTCGACCCGAACGGGATGGTAACCAACTGGAATATCGGCGCAGAACGGATCAAGGGCTATACTGAGGCAGAAATCGTCGGTTGCCATTTTTCGATCTTTTACAGCGACAACGACCGAGAGTGGGGAGCGCCGCAGCGAGCCTTGATGATCGCCCGCACCACCGGCCGTTTCGAGGCCGAAGGCTGGCGTCACCGGAAAGACGGCAGCCGCTTTTGGGCCAATGTCGTCATCGATCCGATCGAGGACGAAAGCGGCGAGCTGATCGGCTATGCCAAGGTCACACGCGACCTTACCGAAAAACGGGAAATGGAGGATCAGCTTCGCCAAGCCCAGAAGATGGAGGCGATCGGCCAGCTGACCGGCGGCATCGCCCATGATTTCAACAATCTTCTCGCCGTCGTGGTCGGCAATCTCGAAGCGTTGAAGCGACGTTTCGGCGGCTCGCACGGCAATCAGGAGGCATTGTTCGAACGCTTGACCGATGGTGCCTTGAGCGGCGCCGATCGGGCGGCTTCGCTGACCCGCCAGCTTCTCGCCTTTTCCCGGCAGCAGGCGCTGGATCCGCAGCCGATCGAGCCGGCCGCGCTGATTGCCGTCACCCAGGAACTGCTCAGGCGCTCGCTCGGCGAACGGATCATCGTCGAAGCGTCGGTCCCGGCCGAGGTGTGGACCGCCTTCGCCGACGCCCATCAACTGGAAAACGCCCTGCTCAATCTGGCGGTCAATGCCCGCGACGCCATGCCGACGGGCGGAAGGCTGACGATTTCGGCCGGCAACGTGCAGATCGACGCCACCGCCACGCGCTCTGACGAGTTGACCCCCGGCGACTATGTTATGATTTCAGTGACCGATATCGGGACTGGAATGTTGCCGGCGATCGCCGCCAAAGCCTTCGATCCGTTCTTCACGACCAAGGTTTCGGGACAAGGCTCCGGGTTGGGCCTATCCCAGGTGTATGGCTTCTCCAAGCAATCCGGGGGTCACGCCAGCATCGAAACCGCAATCGGCATGGGGACGACCGTGCGCCTGTATCTACCGCGCTTTCACGGCGTGCCGACGCCGGCCGAACTGCATGACAACGCAACCGCAATCCCGTTGGCGCAGCAGGATGCAATGATCCTTTTGGTCGAGGATGACGATTTGGTGCGGGCATGCAGCCTGGAAATTCTGCGGGATCTGGGGTACCGGGTCATCGAGGCCGGCGACGGGCACGAGGCGTTGCGGCTGCTCGACTCCCATTTGGATGTCAGTCTGGTTTTCACCGATCTGGGTTTGCCGGGCGGGTTGGACGGCGAACAACTGGCGACTCAGGTCCGCCTGCGTCGTCCCGAGATGAAATTCCTGTTCACCACCGGCTATGTCGAAGCCGGCAAACACCCCCGCAGCGATCCCGCTGGCCGCACCGCCATGCTTAGCAAGCCGTTCAATTATGCCCGTCTCGGTGAAAAGCTCCGCCTCTTGCTGGAGGGCGACGGGGGCTAGACGCTCCAGGGCAGCATCGGCGGCGGCGGCATCGGCCTCGTGGGTGATCAGTCCGGGAACCAGAGCATCCGCCTGGCTGGCGACGAGACCCGGATGGACTCTTTGTGTCAAATGAGCGCCACGATCACCTTGTCGCTGGACGATGAGGAGCAACGGCTCGATCGTCACATATCTTGATTAGAATGGATTGGTCATCGGTGTCGCTCGTCAGTCTCCGGCGGAAATCGAGGCGCTGATCCGGCACGCTGTTCGACCAGCGTGACCAACGCTGCGCAACCACTCCGCTGGAATGTCCATGATTTGCCACCAAAAGTGAACCTTTGACACCCATGAAATGTTGACCCCCCAACGAGCGAAACGCTGGAGCTTCAAACGGGCGAGGACGCAATGGCGATTTGTTCCAGTCAAAGTCAACCAAGATGGCTTGAGAACGTAGCGTTCGATCACGGCATTATCGATTGTCTTCCCATCCCGGCATGCCTGTGCGATCGACAGGGGCAAGCGGTGATCTGGAACCAGGCGGCCGGCCGGCTCTGGGGCCGCGAGGCGCTGGAAATAGATGAAGACCGGTATTTCGGCGGCCACAAGCTCTGCCGGCCGGATGGCACCGAATTCGTCTGGCCCGAAACACCCATCGCCGCGGCGATGGGAGCCGACATGCCGGTGACCGGCGCCGAAGCGGTTTTGGAACGCCCGAACGGCAGCCGGACACGATGCGTTCTCAACATCGTCCCAATTCACGGCGGCCAAGGCGAAATCGCCGGCGCCATGACATGCTTTCAGCCTCTCGGCGGCTCAGGTAACACCGTGCCTCCGGCGGCGAAGGGCAGCCAGCCCCACGAGGACATCACCGAGCGGCGGCAGGCGGAAGAAAATCTTCGGCATCTGTCGGCGGCCCTGGAAGAACGCGTCCAGGAGCGTACACGCGAAATCGCCGAGACGGTGGCCGAACTACGCAACAGCGAGCATCGCTTTCGCATGCTGGTCAATGGCATTCGCGACTACGCCATCTTCATGCTCGACCCGAACGGGATGGTAACCAACTGGAATATCGGTGCAGAACGGGTCAACGGCTATACCGAGGCGGAGATCGTCGGTCGTCATTTTTCGGTCTTCTACAGCGACGACGACCGCGACTGGGGGGCGCCACAGCGAGCCTTGACGATCGCCCGCACCGCCGGCCGCTTCGAGACCGAAGGCTGGCGCCGCCGAAGAGACGGCACCCGATTTTGGGCCAATGTCGTCATCGATCCGATCTGGGACGAAAGCGGCGAGCTGATCGGCTATGCCAAAATCACGCGCGACCTCACCAAAACGCGCGAAATGGAGGACCAGCTTCACCAGGCCCAGAAGATGGAGGCAATCGGTCAGTTGACTGGCGGCATCGCCCATGATTTCAACAATCTTCTCGCCGTCGTGGTTGGCAATCTCGAAGCCTTGAAGCGACGTTTCGGCGGCTCGCTCGGCAATCAGGAGGCGCTGTTCGAGCGCTTGACGGACGGCGCCCTGCGTGGCGCCGATCGGGCGGCTTCGCTGACCCGCCAGCTTCTCGCCTTTTCCCGGCAGCAGGCGCTGGATCCCCAACCGATCGAGCCAGCCGCACTGATTGCCGGCACCCTGGAACTGCTCAGGCGCTCGCTGGGCGAACAGATCATCGTCGAAGCGTCGGCCCCGCCCGAGATATGGACCGCCTTTGCCGACGCCCATCAACTGGAAAGCGCCCTGCTCAATCTGGCGGTCAATGCCCGCGACGCCATGCCGTCGGGCGGGAGACTGACGATCTCGGCCGGCAACGTGCAGATCGACGCCACCGCCACGCGCTCTGACGAGTTGACCCCCGGCGACTATGTTATGATTTCAGTGACCGATATCGGGACTGGAATGTCACCGGCGATCGCAGCCAAAGCCTTCGATCCGTTCTTCACGACCAAAGTATCGGGACATGGCTCTGGTCTGGGCCTGTCGCAGGTCTATGGCTTCGCCAAGCAATCCGGTGGTCACGCCAGCATCGAAACCGCCGCGGGCATAGGGACGACAGTTCGCCTGCATCTGCCGCGCTTTCACGGCCTGCCGGCCCCGGCCGAGCTGAACGACACCGCCACCGCTCCGCCCGCGCGGCAGGGTGCGCTGGTCCTTTTGGTCGAGGATAACGATTTGGTGCAGGCATGCAGCCTGGAGATTCTGCGGGATCTGGGGTATCGAGCCATCGCGGCCGGCGACGGACACGAGGCGTTGCGGCTGCTCGATTCCCATTCGGATGTCAGCCTGGTCTTCACCGATCTGGGGTTGCCGGGCGGGTTGGACGGCGACCAGTTGGCGGCTCAGATCCGCCTGCGTCGTCCGGAGATGAAATTCCTGTTCACCACCGGCTATGTCGAAGCCGGCAAGCGGCCGCGAAACGACCCCGCGGGCCGTACGGCCATGCTCGGCAAACCGTTCAATTTTGCCCGTCTTGGCGAAAAGCTCCGCCAACTGCTGGAGTGCGACGGCGGTTAGCCAGCCTCGGGCGTTGCGTCAAAAAAACGGCGCGGGATTGCTCCCGCGCCGCTACCGTCATGCGCTTTGAAATTGGGCGATCAGAACTTCATGGTCGCCCCGACAAAGAACTCGCGGCCGAGCGGGTCATACTCACGCATCGACCGAGCGAGCGCCCGAAATCGGCCGATGAATTGCACGCAACCCAATAAGGCGCACCATCTCACTCTACCGTTCCTTGCGAGCTATAATAGTGCGTTGGTCCGCTTGCCCCAAGAAAGCTGCCAACTGAACGATTGCGGGACGAGCCTGCGCCGATTCGGAAACGCCGCAGGTTGTCGAGAAACCGCCGTTCGCCCGCACCCCCGCTTTGCGTATCAGCCCGTTGACCGGCCCCGGCTCTGCCCTCCACTCTATGCGGCAATTCAGCCCGATCTTCGAGAGTTGCCGATGAGCGCCCCTGACACCCCGACGAATGCCGCGCCCGATCACAGCGCAATCCGCCAGCATCCGAAATACGGCCCGATGGCGAACGCCATCCGCGCGCTGTCGATGGATGCCGTCGAGGCGGCCAAGTCGGGGCATCCCGGCATGCCGATGGGCATGGCCGACGCCGCCACGGCGCTCTTCGCCGAGCATCTGAAATTCGACCCGGCCGACCCGGACTGGCCGGATCGCGACCGCTTCGTGCTCTCGGCCGGCCATGGTTCGATGCTGCTCTATTCGCTGCTGCATCTGACTGGCTACGAGGCGATGACGCTCGACGAGATCCAGAATTTCCGGCAATGGGGTGCCCGCACTGCCGGCCATCCGGAGTACGGCCACGCACCCGGCATCGAGACCACGACCGGCCCGCTTGGCCAGGGGCTCGGCAATGCGGTCGGCATGGCAATCGCGGAGCGGCTGATGCAGGCGCGCTTCGGGGCGGCGATCGTCGATCACTACACCTATGTCATTGCCGGCGACGGTTGCCTGATGGAGGGCATCAGTCACGAGGCGATCTCGCTGGCCGGACACCTGAAACTCGCCAAGCTGATCGTGCTGTGGGACGACAATCACATCTCGATCGACGGCGCCACCGAACTCGCCGTGTCCGACGATCAGCAGCGCCGCTTCGAGGCGGCCGGGTGGCATGTCCAGCGCGTCGATGGCCATGATCCGGTCGCCGTCGCGGCGGCGATCGCCGCGGCCAAGGCGCAAGGAGCCGCCCCATCGATGATCGCCTGCCGCACGACCATCGGCTTCGGCGCCCCGACCAAGGCCGGCACGGCCGGCTCGCACGGCTCGCCGCTCGGTGCCACCGAGATCGCGGGCGCCAGGGCCAGGCTCGGCTGGGGCCACGGGCCATTCGAGGTGCCGGCCGAGATTCGCGCCCAATGGTCCGCGGTGGGCAAGCGCAGCGACGCCACACATCGCGAATGGTTGGCCCGGCTGAACGGTCTCGATGCGGAAACCCGCGCCCGCTTCGAGCGATTGATGCGCAACGAATTGACGCCGGGCTGGGAAACGGCGATCGCTGAGACCGTGGCGAAATTCGCCGCCGACCGTCCGAAAATCGCGACAAGGCAAGCCTCGCAGATCGTGCTTGAAGCGCTGGCCGCGCGCCTGCCCGAACTGATCGGCGGCTCGGCCGATCTCACCGGCTCGAACCTGACCAAGGCCAAGAGCCAGAAGCCGGTCACGCCCGAGGATTTCACCGGATCTTATCTGCATTACGGCGTGCGCGAGCATGGCATGGCGGCCGCGATGAACGGCATCGCACTCCATGGCGGTCTGGTGCCGTATGGCGGCACCTTCCTCGTCTTCACCGATTACAGCCGCCCCTCGATCCGGCTGGCGGCGCTGATGGGGGTCGGCGCGATCCATGTGATGACCCATGATTC
>JAXDMU010000353.1:0-4952 GCA_034665905.1 Aliidongia sp.
CCTATTCCTCGGGCACGGCCAACATTCTGGCGCATCTGGTGTTCGACGCGGCCGGCGGCGATCTGGCCCATGAGTATGATTATGCGCGGACCCATCTGTTCGAACCGGCCGGCATGATCAGTGCCGTGATCGAGCCGGACGATATCGGCAGCTTCGTCGGCAGTTCCTACCCCTATTTGACCGCGCGCGATTGGGCGAGGTTCGGCCAGCTTTATCTCGATGGCGGCGAGATCAACGGCAGGCGTCTGCTGCCGGCCGATTGGGTCGGCTTTTCCCACGAGAGCGGCGGGCCGATCGACGAGCCGGGCGGCTATGGCGCGCAATTCTGGCTCAACAGCGACGGCGGCGAGCCGGCCCGACTGCGCTGGCCGCTTTGCCCGCCCGAGACCTATATGGCGCTGGGCCACAATGACGAGATCGTCGCCATCGTGCCGTCACGACAACTGGTCTTCGTGCGGCTGGGTTGGACGACCGGCGGCGCGCGCTTCGATGCCGATACCCATCTCTCTCAAATTCTCGCGAGTATCCATGATGCGCCCTAGATTGCCGCCGCTGCTGCCGGAGCATCTGTCGCCCGAACAGAGCGCGGTCGCGCAAGCGATCCTGGCCGGACCGCGCCGATCGCTCGACGGGCCGTTCCGCGCCTGGCTGCGCAGCCCAATCCTGGCCGAACGGCTTCAGCGGTTGGGTGAATATGTCCGATTCGACAACGTCCTGCCGCGGCGACTCAGCGAATTGGCGATCCTGATCACGGCCCGGCATTGGACCGCACAGTTCGAATGGTACGCCCACCATCCGCTGGCGCTCGCCGCGGGCCTCGACACGGCGGTGGCCGCCGCGATCGCGGCCGGTCGCGAACCTGACGCGATGGCGGCCGACGAACGCGCGGTTTATGATTTCGCGACCGAACTGCACCGCACCGGGCGCGTCGGCGACGCCGCCTATGCGGCGGCACTGGCGGCGTTTGGCGAACAGGGATTGGTCGATCTGATCGGGATCTGCGGCTATTACACGATCGTGGCGATGACGCTCAATGTCGCCGAGGTGGCGTTGCCTGATGGCGAGGCGTTGCCGCTGGCGCCGCGGTAACTACACATCTATACACAACAGGCATTGACGACACCCGCCGGATTGTGTATTCATACTTACCGCTGGGATCGCTTCATGGATTTTTCGAGCCGGGCAGTCATCAAGAAGCTCCAGGCCGATGGCTGGGAATTGGTCCACACCGTTGGAAGCCATAAGCAATTCAAACACCCGAGCAAGCCCGGTCGGGTCACGGTGCCGCATCCGTACAAGGATCTTCCCTTCGGAACGCTGAGGTCGATCGAGAAGCTGTCGGGCGTCAAGCTCACATAGGAGGTAGAATGGCCACGGTCTATTTTGCCGCCATCGTCGAGGCGGGCAATCACGGTTACGGGGCCTATTTCCCCGATCTGCTCGGCTGTGTCAGCGCTGGCAAGAGCGTCGAGGACGCGGCGCGCAACGCCGAGGAGGCGTTGGCTCTGCATTTGGCCGGCATGATGGAGGATGGCGAGGCCATCCCGACGCCCACCGCGCCCGAGGCGTTGCGGCCGATCGAAGGGTCGATCGAGGTCGCACGCATGCTCATTCGTGCCGAACTGCCCGGTCGCTCGGTTCGACTCAATATCTCGATGGACGAAGGTTTGGTTGCCGCTGTCGATTTGGCCGCCAAGTCCCGGGCAACGACCCGATCCGGATTGCTGGCGGATGCGGTGCGGCGTTATCTGACCCTATAGAGGTCGGAGAGCAAGGCATTGATTGATAGCTCGGGCGGGATGAGATAAGATGTCCATGGTATGGACATGGACAAAGGAGCCATCATGTCGGCAACCGCGCGGCTGGTCGTTCAGATGACTCCGGATGAGAAACTATCGCTCGACAAGCGGGCACGCCGCGCCGGGGTCTCGACCGCCGAATTCGTGCGTCGGCGGATCGGTCCCGATGATCTGGACGATCGCTGCGAGGAAATCGAAGCGCTTCTTGCGACGCTCGAACGCTCGGCGCCGACCATATTGCGGGCGCTGGATGACGCGATCGTGACCGCGGGCGCGGTCGAGGCGGCGATCGACCGGGCCACGAGCGGGTCATGAGCTTCGGCGACCGCATCCTGTCGGGCTTGAAGACAATCGTGCTGATCGAGGAGCGGACAAAGCTGCTCGACGAGGCTCTGCGATCGATCAAAACCAAGGTCGAGACTGCGGTGGCCGATCATGAGCGGCGTCTAACCCGGTTGGAGACGATGATCGAGATTGCGCGCCCGGGCGGGACTGTGCTGCGGATTGGGCCGGGCAATTCGGAATCGACGAAATGACCAAATTAATCGAATTATCTCGGATAACCTCTCGCCATATCGGAGTTGCGGCGGAGGCGATTGCAGCGGCTCAATTCGCACGGGTTGGATTCGATATCTCTGTTCAGTATGGCGCCAATCAACCGGAGTATGACCTAGCGGTAATTCGCGACGA
This sequence comes from Aliidongia sp., assembly GCA_034665905.1. Lineage (GTDB taxonomy): Bacteria > Pseudomonadota > Alphaproteobacteria > ATCC43930 > CGMCC-115725 > JAXDMU01. Next base: position 2,490 of record JAXDMU010000353.1, read on the forward strand.
CATGATGCTCAAGGTGTCGGTCAAGGGAAGTCAGGACGGCGGCTGGGGCTTGTCTCAGGGTTTCCTAAGCAATGCCGACTATCACAAAGCCGCGGACGAGTGGCTCGCTGGGCACGGGGAAAGGACTGCATTGTGCCTGATACAGTTCGAAGGTATCGATCTTGCGCAGATGCCTCGGATTTACTTGGCGCTGGCGAGTGAGGTTGCTGGTATGCTCAAGGCGAGCCGAGGCGGCCATGGTGATACCGTGATCCGGGAACGCAAAGAATGGGGACGAGGCATTGCTTCCGGCAGTATGGATGAAATTCCCCCTCTCTGGCGGTTTTCCAAGAGTCGGGTGGAAAGCCTCTTGGTAGCAACTACCACCATCGCGCTCATGAAATGACGGTTTCGGCTACCAGGTCGGGATTCCCGGCGGGTGCGGTGCGCTGCTACTGGACCCTATAGGCACCCTCACAAATCGCTGTTGAAGCAAACCCGCCCTTGCGTGCGTGCCGCGATCCGGGCAGCCTTGCCGCGCGGAAAATAAAAACCGGGGGGAATGGGATGTACGATTACATCATCATCGGCGCCGGCTCGGCCGGGTGTGTTCTCGCCAACCGGCTGTCGGCCGATCCGTCGATCAAGATTCTCCTGCTCGAAGCCGGCGGCCGCGATACCAATCCGTTCATCCATATGCCGGCCGGCTATGTCGCGCTGATGCCGAGCGGTGCGGTCGATTGGGGCTATCACACTGAGCCGCAGCCGCATCTGGGCGGCCGGAAGTTGTACTGGCCGCGCGGCAAGGTGCTGGGCGGCTCGTCCTCGGTCAATGCCATGGTCTATATCCGCGGCTGCCACAGCGATTACGACACATGGCGGCAATTGGGCAATGCCGGCTGGTCCTATGCCGATTGCCTGCCCTATTTCCGCCGGGCCGAGCGTTACGAGGTTCGCCCCGATCCGTTCCATGGCGCGGACGGGCCGCTGTGCATCAGTCGGCCGTCGATCCGCAACCCGCTGTCGCGCGCCTGGGTCGAGGCCGGGCGGCAGGCGGGCTATCGGATCAACGACGATTTCAACGGCGCCGCCCAAGAGGGATTCGGGCCGCTCGACGCCACGATCTCCAAAGCACGCCGGTTCAGCGCGGCGACCGCCTATCTGAAACCGGCCCTGGCGCGGGCCAATTTGACGGTGATCACCAAGGCGCAGACCACGCGCATCCTGTTCGACGGCAGCCGCGCCGTCGGCGTCGAATATGTTCGCGACAAGCAACTATCCGAGGCACGGGCGGCGCGCGAGGTGATCCTGTGCGGCGGTGCCATCAACTCGCCGCAATTGCTGCTGCTGTCCGGCATCGGTGCGGGCGAGGCGTTGCACGGGCACGGCATCAAGACCGTGGTCGAGCTGAACGGCGTCGGGCAAAACCTTCAGGACCATCTCCACTCGATGGTCAAATGGGATTGCAAGCAGCCGATCACGCTCTACAACAACATCAAGCCGCTGGGCGCGCTCAAGGCGCTGGCGCAATATTATCTGTTCAAGACCGCCCCAGCACCACGCCGGGGTTGGAGGCTTTGGCCTTCGTCAAATCGCGGCCCGAGGCGGCCGATCCCGACCTGCAATTCCATTTCGTCATGGCGCTCTACAACGATCATGGGCGCGAGATCGTGCCGCGTCATGGCTTCATGGCGTATTTCAATCTGTCGCGCCCGGAAAGCCGCGGCAGCGTCAGCCTGCGCTCGGCCGATCCGCTGGCTCATCCGATGATCGATCCGAATTATCTGAGTGCCGAGAACGACATCCGCGTGCTGCGCGCCGGCCTGAAGATCAGCCGCGAGGTGGTCGGCCAGCGTGCCTTCGATCCGTTCCGCGGTGCGGAAATCGCGCCCGGACCCGCTGTCCGCACCGATGCCGGGATTGACGCCTTCATCCGGCAGAATTCCGAGACGCTCTACCATCCGGTCGGCACCTGCAAGATGGGCTGGGACGATCAGGCCGTGGTCGATGAAAGGCTGCGGGTCCATGGCGTCGAGGGCTTGCGGGTGGTCGATGCCTCGGTGATGCCGCGTCTGGTCAGCGGCAACACCAATGCGCCGACGATCATGATCGCCGAAAAGGCGGCGGACATGATCCTGGGCAAGCCGGCCCCGGCGGCGGAAATCGTGCGGAGTCACGACCACCGATGATCCCGCGCGGAAAAGGCGGGGCAAGCCGGGCGTGAGCGTCACGATCACCTGATCCTTGCCTTCGTTTCGGCTGTTTCAGGCATCGCAAGGGCAAAAACCGCAAGAGCCGCGGTGGCGACCGTGCCGGCGCCGAGAAAGGCGGGGGCATAGCCAAAGTGATCGACGATTACACCGGTCGCCAATCCACTCAGCGAGGCACCGAGTCCCTGAGCCGTGGCAATCGCGCCCTGGGCCAGATTGTAGCGCCCGGTGCCGCGCATGATATCGGCAATCACCAGGGGCGTGAGGGCACCGA
>JAXDMU010000354.1:0-3261 GCA_034665905.1 Aliidongia sp.
AGGAACCATTCCTGCCAGATGCCGAAACTGACCAGCGAGACGGACAGTGCCGAGGCGATCGAGGCGGTGAACATCGCCTGAGTGACCCGGCCTTGCCACGCGTGCCGTCGGAACGCGCGTCCGACGGCACAGAACAGCGGCCCGAAACCGAGCAGCGCGCCGATGGCGCCCAGTTCGACCCAGACCTGAAGGATCGCATTATGGGGATGCAGCGGCAGGATGTCGCTGCTCAGCGCCACCCGGCCGGCATCCACGGCCGGCGGGCAAATCCGCAATTCGACCGGCGTTTTGCCGCCCGGCAATTGGCGCGCGGCGTCCAGTCCCCAGCCGACAACCGGGCTTTGATGGATGAACCCCGTGACGAAATTCCAGATCAGCACGCGATGCAAAGCCGAGGGCTTATGTTCGGTCAGCCAGCAACTTGTCGCGGCGCCGACAGTAAGGGGAAAGGCGAAAGGTGTCGCGATCGCGGCAAGCCCCAGAATCGCCAAGCCGGCCCAACGCAGGCGCGGCAGAGCGTAAACCGCGATGAAGATCGCCAACCCGATCGACAGCGACACTTTGGCCGAAAGGCTGGCGGTTTCAAAGAGCGCGACCGTCGTGACGGCGGTATGCAGCAGGGCGAGCGGCACGGCGCGCAGCCGGATCAGCGCCATCAGAAGCGGGATGACGAAGATCGCATGCAAGGTCGCGGCGCGGGCATAAAACAGCGCCGGATCGTACTTCGCTGGTGCCGGTGGGTGCAGCGAACTGCCCAGATGACCGCCGAGCGGCAGGTCGATCGCGACCGCCGCAGCCCCGATGGTGAGACCGATCGCCAGCGCCATCACCGGGCGCCGCAGTCGCTCGGGCGGCAGATCGAGGAATTGTCCGACCAAAATCACCCCGGCCAACGCCAGCCCGGCCAGACGCAGCGCCAGACTCACGGTGTCGCGACCATCGGGCGACCAGAGCGCCGACAAGAGCATCCACAGAAATACCGGCACAAGCGGGGCCATGCGCCACCCGGCGCGTGCCAAGACCGCGCGAGCGGGGAAGGGCGGTGAGACGAGGGCGGCGACCGCAAGCAGCAACATCGCCACCACCGCACCGCGGGCCGAGACATAGATCAGCGGGCCGAATCCCAGGCAGAGCGCGCTCAGGACCCAGGTTTGCGGCGGCGTCTTGCCGGGAACGGTCAAGTCAGCACGCGCGCGGCATCCCGCTCGAACAGCCCGGCGATGCGGCGTAGTTGCCCGGCGTGAACGCGAAGCGGCTCGATCGCCGTGGCAAGCCGGCAGCGCATCAGAAAAACCTTGTCGGCCGCGACCAGGCCATCGGGCGCCTCGCGCTGGAAATAGCGCAGGCATCGTCCGGCTTGCCGGCGGACGGCGAAGGCGGCGTCCCGCCGGCTCATGTCGCCGGAGAATTCCTCGGCGACGATCAGGCAGATGTCGCGATACATCGCGGCCAGCCGACGCGACAGTCGGTTGTCGGTTTCCCTCGGCTGACGGACCACGGTCGCATCGCTGCGCACCAGCCGTCCGCGCCGGACCAGCCGAAGCGTGACGCACAGATCCTGCGAAATTCGCAGGCCGCTCGGCAGGGGCAGGGTGCTATGCGCGGCCGCTGTCGTGATGGCGCCGGCCGACAGATTGAAATCGATATTGCGCAGCAGCCGCCGTACCGGCCGGGCTTCGACCGTGATTGAGGCGGCGGCAAAATCGGCGGGCGGCTCGCTTCCGTCTTGCCAGCCGATGACGCCATGGGCCAGCACCGCCTGATGCTGTCGCAACAGATCGACCAAATGACCGGTACTGCCGGGCACGATCACATCATCGGCGTCGATCAGGCGCAAATAAGGGTGTCCGGCCCGCCCGATCAGGGCGGTTGTCGCATCAAAAACGCCGCGATTTCTTTCGGCCTCGATCACGATAATCGAATGCTCGACCGCCTTGGCCCTGACGAGTTCCAGAGAGCCATCGGTCGAAGCGTCATCGTAAACCACCACCTCGCCACCGGTCACTGCGCGCTCGGCCAGCGCGGCATCGAGCACCGCTGCGATATATCGCCGCTTGTTGTAGAGAGGGATGCAATAGGAGACGGTCATGAGCGCTGCGATTTCTCCGTTCCCCGGACCGGGAATCGGCCGCACAGTAGCGCCGGGGGCGGCGGGGCGGAAGCGCTTTGCGCGGGGGCGTGGGGTGCCGCACGGCTGGTCGGGCAGGGTGGTCGGCTCGTCGGTCGGCGATCGGGAGCGATTTGCAATTCATCCACCTCAACGGTACCATCGTCGAGGGTACGGTCGGGCTGCTGTTTCAGGCGGCGCTGGTGTTGCTGGGATTGCGATAAAATGATCATGTGCAGACTGCTCGGCCTTGTCTTGGTTGTGTTGGCCGGATCGGTGATCGGCGTTCTGGGCGCTCTGGCGGGGGAGGCTCCGGCACCCGAACGTAAGTCGTCCAATGTCGGGCCCAGCGCCGCTGGTGCGACCCTGCCCGATCCGACGCGCGGCTTCGATCCGCCAGCACCGATCTACAAATTCGACTTAATGACTCCCGTCACGATCATCGGGCTGGGGCCGGGCGAAGATTTACGAGGAACGGAGGCGCCGATCATCGCGCGGCTCACCTCGGCGGAACTCGATGCGTATATAAATTCTAATGATTATAGGCAGTTGACCGGCCATTACTATTCGAGGACGGCGATCGCGCCGGGCACTCAATTCCTCGATCTGGGCAAGGCGATGGGCGGCGCTTTGGTCAATTTGGGGGCGGAGTCCCTGAATGACAGCGTCGACCAGAGGCTTTACACAGAGATCGACGCGGGCAGGCTGGCACCGATCGACGCCGTCGGCGTGAACGCCGGCTTCCATGCGGCGGAAATTGCCTTGGCGGCGGCCCCGGTGATTCTGAACAATGGCGAGGGCGGTCTGCACCGAAAGGGCCGCGCGGTCGGCGAGACGGTTTTGGGGGGCCTCGTGATCGCCGGCGTCGGCGCCTTGCTTGGCGCCGGAAATTGACCGCGCCATGGGCCTGACGAAAGGAGATCAGGCTATGTTCATGCGAGCGGTACATCCGGGCGAAGTCCTCAAGGACGAACTGGACGAATTAGGCATTTTGCCGACCGAGTTCGCGCGGCAGATCGACGTGCCACCGAACCGGGCCAGCCAGATCATTGCAGGCAAGCGCGCCGTAACCGGCGACACCGCTCTGCGCTTCGGCCATTGGTTCGGCACCGATCCGCAATTCTGGCTCAATCTGCAAAGCGCCTATGAAATCC
>JAXDMU010000355.1:0-7019 GCA_034665905.1 Aliidongia sp.
GATCCGATGTCGGCCATAGCGCGCCGCCGCCGCCTCGATGCTCGGGGTGATCTCATCGAGGGCAACCAGCATCAGCCGGTTGTTCCGGCAATCGAGATCGGCCAACGCCCGCGGCGGTGCGCGCAACACTCCTGCAACGGCACCGACCTGGATCGCCCGATTAGCCAGCAAATCGTCGCGGGCAATCAGCCCGTCGCGCCGACCGGCGGCAAGCGCCCGTGCCGTCGCTTTCCTGCCCCGCCCCAGCGGCGACACGATTCCACAATCATTGAGAAAGAGCGGGCGTGTCATGGCGCGGCGATGGCCGACTGGATATCGAGATCGTACCCCCATGGCAGATTGCGATAGTGCGCATGCCCGGCCCAGGCCGCACCCTCGGCCGCCGAGAGGTAATCGGCATGGATGACTTCCTGACCCGCCACAAAAATCGAACGCGACCCCGGTGCCCCCACCAAAGTCCCGCCGGACGGCGCCAAGGCTCGGCTCACCGCCGCCTCGGGCCAATAAAGCAGAATGATGTCGGCGAGCATGTTTTCCGGCCGGAGAGCTTGGGGTAGCCAGTCTGCTTTTTCGGAGACTACAGCGGCACCGTTCCAGGTCACGCTCAGCGCCTTCCGGCCAAGCGGATCGAGCACGACCAACAGGAGACGCTCGGGCGTGACGCTGACATGCCCCTCGAACACCGTCGTTTGATCGCCAAACCGGGCACTGACCAACTGGGTCGCCTCCAGGCTCCGTCCGAGGTCGCGGGGCTGCGGCATGACGAGGTCGAGACCGGGGGCAACCCGGACGATGCCTTTCGGCGACGTCGCGGACGCGCAGGCGGCAAGCAGCACGACGGACAACAGCAAAACGAACGCCCGATACGGCAAAATCGACCTCTTGGACAATCCCCATCGACCATACACAAAACCGAGTGTCCGGAAAGGGCAGCGAATTCTGTCACGCGGATTGTACTGGCCTCCCATCAAAGGCTCGTCACCAGATTGGCGGCAATCGTGCCGGACACGACCACCGCTTCGATCCCGGCGCCGGTCGATGTCCCGGCGCCAACCAGCAGCAAGCCAGGCACGGGCGATTTGAGCCGCGGCTGCCACTGGCTCCGCGCAGCACCATAGATATTACCGTTCCGGGTCTTAGCGAACAGGGTAAAACTTGGCGGGCTCGCAACCTCGCGATGGATGATGCTTCGGCGCAAACCTGGCAGGACGGAAGCTTCGGTTGCCGTGATCAGGCGATCGGCGAAGCGGTCCTTGTCGCCGCGATACCCGAGCGCCTTGCGGTGCCATGCCGAAGCTGCCTCCTCGGGCAAGAGGCACAGCAACGTAAGGGCGGCACGGCCCGGTGGTGCCAGGGTCGGATCGATGATGCTGGGATTGCCGATACCGAAAGCAAGCCCGTCTTGATGCACGAAGATCCGCGCCGGCAGATCCGGTATCCGGTCCAGCCCCAAACTGAGCAGGATCGCCGAGGGTCCGCGCCGCATCGATCGCAGCTTTTCCAGATAGCGTGCGTTCAGATGCGGTTCGCCGACCAGATCGGCCAACATCGAAACAACATCGCCATTCGCCACGACGACGGGCGCGCGATAGCGCCGGCCGATCGCCGTTTCGACACCGGCAACGCGACCTTCCTCGATCAGGATACGCTTGATCCGCGTGCGGAGCCGCACCTGGGCGCCATGCTCCTGAATGATTTCGCACAACAGATCGGCCAGACGCTGCGACCCGCCGACCGGATAGGCGCCGCCGTCGAAATAATAACCGAAGAGCGGCGCCATATCCGCGACGCTCAGCGTGTCCGGCCGATCGGTGATGTATTCGGCGAGCGTGGTCAGCAGATCTTTTAGCTGCGGGGTCACCAGGAACGAATCGAGCATCTCGCTGAAGGGGCGCCGCATCCAGCGCCAGGCGTGGGGATGGGTTGCCGGCCAGACCAGCATGCCATCCAGCGTCGTCGGCGGCATCGGAACCCCGCCGGTTGTCTCGATATCCGCATAAAGCTCGCGATAGACCGCGGCGATTTCGTGAAAGAACGCCGCGATCCCGGCACGTTCGGCCGGAAACAAGGAGCCCAATGCCTCGACCATGTCGGCCGGATCGTCCGGGGCGTGAAAGCCCAGCCCATCTTTCATGTAGAAATGCCGGACCCGGCGCCACTCGATCCGTCTCTCGGCGTCGAGCGCTCGCAACAGATGCCGAATCGGGCCTCGCTCGCCGAGGCCGCTGAAATCCTGGACGCCGGCATCGAAACGGAAGGTTCCGCCGCTGCCGGTACGGGTCCAGCATGAGCAATAACCGCCCGGCCGATTGTGCGCCTCGATCACCAATACTTTGACGCCGCGCTTGGCGAGCAGAGCACCCGCCGTCAGGCCGCCAATTCCTGCGCCGATGATGATGACCTGATGGCGGTCTGCTTCATCGGGCCGGTCACCAAGCGGGGGCACCGGCCAGGAGCCTAGATCCCGATCTTCCGCACGGCGCCTCATCGATCGTGCCCAGGCACCGTCAGTCGGATCGGGTAAACCGGAAACCAAAGGCGTCATGAAGCGCCTCGATCAGGCAATCCATCCGCCCAGAAATCGAAGAAATTGTACCATTGCAGTGGCGCTTTGAGACAATAGCGTTCAAGCAATCCGGCGTAACGGGCAGCGAGGGGATCGAGGACGGAGACCTTGTCGCGGCGCGGAAGGTCGATCCGCTCGGCGAATTTCTCGAAATACACGGTATGACCGGCATGGTCACGCAGGCAGAACATTGCGTAGACCGGGCATTTCATCAGGCTGGCGAGAATATACGGGCCTTGGGAAAACAAGGCGGGCGAACCGAGAAACGGCACCAGACTGAGATGCCCGGCATTGGCGACCGGGGTACGGTCGCCTGCGATGGCGATCCATTCGCCGCGCCGGATGCGCGCCTCCAACTCGATGGCGGTCGCCGGGCCGACCTCGGTCACCTCGATCGTGTGCGCCGTGATCGCCGGATTGATGCGCCGGAGCATGCGATTGTATTGGACCGCGTGCTTGGTGTGCAGCAGGACATTGACCGGCTTTCTGAACCGGGTTTCCAGGCAGGATCGGCTCAGTTCGGCATTGCCCAGGTGGGCGACGATCAGCATGCCTCCGCAATTCTCCGCCGCCAGCCGGTCGATCTCCTCGGCACCGACGACGGCGACCGTGCCGGCATCGGGGCGCGCCCAGGCAATCAGCGTTTCGAGCGCCTTTTGGGCAAAGCTCATGAAATGCTTCAACTCATCCAGGACACCCGGCGTCGGTCGGCCGATCATCCGGTGTATCCGCGCCAGATAGTCGCGGGAATCCCGTCGGCGTTTCGGGTCGGTCAGATAGAAATAAAAGACGACCGGCCACAGCACGGCCATCGAGATACGCCGGCCGAACAGGAAGTAGCAGCCGACGATGATCTGGATGCCCCAGTAAGTCCCGCGCTCCTCGAGCCGCGACCAATGACCGGCACGCCCAGGCTTCGATACCCCATGCGCCATCGGGGCCAGCAGGAAGGCGAGCAGGATGCCGATCGCCATGGTGGCACCGAAGGCGCCCACGGCCTGAACGCCGCTGGCCGCGAGAAGGCCGAACGACAGCAGTGCGGTGCCGGCCGCCATCGCGACCGCCAACATGGTCACGGGCTTGCGCTCACCGCCCGTCTCGGCGCAGAACACGGCGTAATCGACCCCGATCGACAGAATCAGCACCAGCGCCATCGCATCGAAGAAGGTGAAATATCCACCGGCAAGCGCGCGCAACGCAGGCGCCAGCCCGACCGCGAGCAAGGGCGGCACCAGGACGCGCAAGCCACCGCGCAGCCCATACCGCCAGATCAGGAGAGGCGCCATCAGCGCCGCCGAGATTGCTAGCAAGATAATCGCGCGGTTGCGGTATTTGCCGAGCAGTGCGCTGAAATCGCCGGTCGGATCGACAAAGCGGATGCCGGGTAGATCGGCGGCCACCGACGTGATCGCCCGAAGGTCCGTGATACCGTCCAGCGTCACGACATGGAGCGCCCCGACATCCCCGTCGAGGATCATTATCGAGAGAAAATCGAGGGCGCCACTGGCGAGCGCCTCGGGCAGCGTCAGCATCGGTTCGCCATCATCGGCCGGCGCCGACGCGTCGGTCAGCCCGAGCCGCGCGATCTGTTGCTGCCGCAGGGCGCCATCGAGCCGCTCCTGAACGAGCGTGCGGTTGGCAAGTTGCCGCTCGGCCGACGGTACGTATTGTGCCGGCGCCTGAAAACCGGCGAGCGCCTTGCCGACCAGGGGGGTGAGGCGATCGGCAAGCGCTTCCTCACGCCGCAACGCGGTTTCGTCATCTGGCGCCTGCACCAGAAAAAACTGGCCGCCTGCGGTCGAGCCGATCAATCGCTGGAGCCGTTCCTGCTGACCGACCAGGTCCGGCGAAAGCGACTGCATGTGCCTGACGTCATCGTCGATCCGCAGGTGGCTGGCACCAATCAGCCCTGCGACGATCAGGCCACCCAGGACGACTCGGCGATGGGGCCGATAATGCGATCCCTGCCACGAAGCAAGAAACCAGCCGGCGGCGGCCAGCATCGAGCGGCCGTGGCGCGGCAACTTGCTCCGATCGAGCGCGGGCAGCCAGAGTACGACCGTCGCCCAGGACGCGAACAGCCCAACCACGGAAAATGCGGCAATCTGATGTAGGCCGGGGAACGGGGCGAGCATCAGGGTCAGATAGCCGATGATAGTGGTCGCCGTACCCAGTGTGATTCCGGCCAGCACCCGTTTCAGGCGCTCCGGCGGCGGCGGGGCGTTCGGCGCGAAGATCTCGCTGCAATATTGCAAGGTGTAATCGACAGCAACACCGATCAGACTGACGCCGAACAACAACGCGCCGACATGCAATTCGCCGAACAGCCACAGGCTGGCCGACAGAGCCGTCACCACCCCGACGCCGATCGCCAGGAGTGTGAGCCAGAGCGGTGTCAGAGCGCGAAAGACCACCAGCACCAGAAGAAGGGTGCCGACCGTCGAAGCGATACTGATGAGCGTGGTCTGGCCAATCGCCTGGGCCGCGCCGGCCTGCGCAAAGAATACCGCACCCAGGCGCAGTACCTGGAGATCGGGACCGCTCGCCTGAAGCTGCTGGACGATCGGATCGAGAATGCCGCCCAGGCGCTTCTGCACATCAAGCGCAAAGGGTTCGTCGGTCAACGTCCCCGATATCAGCACCCAGATCTTGCCCTCGGCCTGAAGCGACAGCATCCCATCGTCCGGATTGAGCTTGGACATCGGCAACGGCAGGCCACCGAAGAAGGCCGGCATCAGCAGGAACGGGTCGCTTTTCAGCAATCCGGCATCGCCCATTCCGATGAAACCGAAAATTTGCGACAATGCCCGATTGGCGATCTCATCACCCTTGCCATCGATCAGCCTTTGCCGATCGCCCGCGCTCAGCAGCCCGCGGCGATAAGGGAAATAGGTCTGCCCCAGTCGGGTCAAACGCTCTTGCCCGAAGCCGTTTGTGGTCAATTGGACCAGCCCGGATTGCCCGAGAGCATCGCCGATCTTCCGAGCAGCCTCGCGCGCCGGCTCACGGTCGGGGGCGCCGACCAGGATCACGATGTGGCGCGACAAAGCACGGGCAACGGCGTCGTCAGCCCGCTGTAACACCGGGTCTTGTTGCTCGCGTGGCAGCAGGGCCATCAGATCGGTGCGAAACGCCAGCCCATCATCGAGCCGGATCGCCAGATAGGCGAAGGCCCCCAGGACAGCGGCCAGCCAAACCAGAGCCGCGATACGCTTCATTTGCCTGGGCTGTCGAGTGCGGTCGCTTCCGCCGCAGACAGAGGCGTATCGTTCAATGTCTGGTCACGGAAGGTCAGTACGTCGGCGTCACCATCCGGCTTGGTCATCTCAATGGTGTCGACGAACCGTCCGCCACTGGCGGTAATGGACGCAAACGGCATCGCCAACGCGTCGCCGGTCTTGCGGGGCGTAAGATGGATTTGCCAATGGGCGGCATCACCGGATCGTTCGACCTTGAAATCGGCATTGAGCGCCTGCCAGTCGCCGCCCAACGCTCCGCCCAGCATGTCGTAGAGATGCGAGAGCAACGGCAGCCGGGCTGCGGCGAGATGCAGAGTCTCGCTGCCGCCGACCTGCTGCACCAGGCCGGCCGACGTGATGACGGTGGTGATGGCAAACGGCTTCTCGACAGACCAGATCAACCCGCGTCCCGGCACCAGGACAAAATGCCCATCGGAACGCAGTGGTGCGTTGAAGCCCTTGAGGCGGCGCTCCTGAACGAAGCCGCCACGCAGCACTGCACCCGCGGCGATGGTGCGATCCGGGCCGTCGGCCCATGCGGCCAGTGCCAGGACCGAGGTCAAGGCCAGCAGGCCGAGAAGCAACCGGCGCCTCATACCTGGACGCGCAGTTTGTCGGTCAGGCAAGACGGTGATTCGAGGCACAATTCGCCGCTTTCGATCCACACCGGAACCTGAAAGGTGCGCGCTTTGGTCAGGACCTCGCCGCTGACCCGATCGCACAGCCGATAGTCGATCTTAAGGCCGTTCTCGAATTCAGCGATCGTCGCATCGACGGTGAATTCCTGGCCAAATCGGATCGGCCGGACATATTTGATGCGCATATCGACGATCGGCCAAGCATAGCCCGAGTCCTTCATCTGGCTATAATTGTAGCCGATCTTGTCCAGCAGCTCGCAGCGGGCTTGTTCGAGAAAGCGGGCATAATTGCCGTGCCAAACCACGTCCATCGGATCAATGTCGTAGAACTGCGCCTTCAAGGTGATTTGGGCAGAGAGCATTAGCAGGGTTCCCGGCTGACGGCGGTCGCGCCAGCCTGATCCAGATGCGGCGGCCGGTTCCGCAGGATCGACGGCAGATGCAATAGCATGGCAACGACCAGTCGCGTATGCATCTTGGTGATGCACCAATTGTCGGCGAGCAGGCGGAAATTCGAGATGTTGCCCGGCGGGTAGCAGACCGCGACCGGGAGCGTTACGACCGGTGTTCCAGACC
>JAXDMU010000356.1:0-4477 GCA_034665905.1 Aliidongia sp.
GCGCCGAATGTTGCGAGAAAAGGGCGGTACATGGTCGCGATGTCTCCCATTGTGTCGTTTGCTTGAAGAAAGCCTCGGCCGGGGCGAAAAGGAAAGCGACATTCGTCGGTGGGTGCGCGACGGCTTGACGCGCGCAGGCTGTAGGGCGCCATGAATATTTTCGTGTTGATTTGGTTTGATCGCTTTTCCGGCCGCGATCCAGGTCAAGCGACTGATCGAGCGGCGCCCGCGCCGGTTTAGACTGCCTGCGGTGGGGTAGGCGGCGATGCCACAACGATCGGAACGCCGAGCGCATCGTACCGATACAACCAATCGTACCGCGGTTCGACCTTGTCCCTGCTCCACTCGGCCGCGATGTAGGCCTCGGCGTCTTCGCTGCGGGACAATACCTGGTTATGCGTCCGGCGGCCATTGTCGGCCGATTTGCGAACGATCTCGCTCGTGCGCTCGATCCGCAGCGCTTCGTAGCGCGCCAGGGCTTCCTCGGCATCGTCGATGTCGGCGAGGCAGCGGGCCAGAACGGCCGCATCCTCGATCGCCATGTTGGCGCCTTGCGCCAGGAAGGGCAGGGTCGGATGGCAGGCATCGCCCAGCAAAGTGCAGCGCCCGGTTGACCAGCGCTCCATCGGCTCCCGGCTCATCAAGGCCCATTTGTTCAGGCTCGTCGAGCGGGTGATCACGGTCAGGACATCTTCATGCCAGCCGGCGAAATCGGCGGCGCATTGGTCGGGCGAACCGGCCTGCGTCCAGGATTCGGTCGTCCAGTCCGATCGCTCGACCACGGCGACGAAATTGAACAAGTCGCCGCGCCGCAGCAGGTAATGGACGATGTGGCCGCCCGGCCCGACCCAGGTCGTCATGACCGGACGGACCAGTTCGGGCGGCAACAGCCGGCTTGGCACCAAGCCGCGCCACGCGACATAGCCGGTGAAGCTCGGCCGGGAATCGCCGAACAGGGTTCGCCGCACGACCGAATGGATACCGTCCGCGCCGACCACAACGCGGCCGGTTGCGCGGCCATCGGCAAAATGCAGCGACGCCCGCCCGTCCGTCTGATCGCATCCGGTCACCGTGCGGCCGAGACTGATCGCATCGGGCTTCAGCGCGCGCACCGCGGCGACCAGAGCGGCATGAAGGTCGCCGCGATGGATCATGACATAGGGATGGCCGTAGCGCGCGATGGACTCGGGTCCCAGATCGACCATCGGCCAGATCTGGCCGGTATTCCAAAGACGCAATTCCTTGCCGTCCGGCACGACCCACGCGCCGCTCAGCCGATCAGCGACACCGAGCGAGGCCAGGACCCGCAAGCCGTTGGGACCGAGCTGAACGCCGGCGCCGACAATGTCGAAGCCGGCGGACTGCTCGTAAATCCGGACATCCAGCCCCCGTTGCAGGAGGGCCAGAGCCAGGGTGAGGCCGCCGATTCCGGCACCGGCGATGAGGACGGGCTCGGCGGCCATGCTGCTTCCTCCGACAGAACCGACGCCGATCAGGCCGCGGTCGCCGCCCGCAGCCGGCCGATGCCGAGATGCGGCTCGATGACCAGGGCGAGATCGTCGGTCGAGGTATCGGCACCGACCAGACTGCGCCAGGGGCCCCATGTCGCGGTGACATCAAGCGAGTGCAGATGCTCGGCTGTAACCGATTCCGCCTTGGCGTTCTGCGCCGCTTCGGCTTCCTCGATCAGTTGGGTATTGAGGATGCGCGTTTCGGTCAGCGCTTCCGCCATGTCGGTCAGGCCGGTGGTGATGGCCGTGAAAGAACGGATCGGTGCCTCGTTCCGGTTCTTTTCATGGACGAGCTTCTGGGCGTTCCAGAAGTAATCATCCTTGCCTTTATATTGCTCGTAAAGCCGGGAAACCAGCACCAGCATACGGGTATAGGCACGGCGATAGACCATCTCGTGGAACTTCAGCCCTTCGGCCTCGGTCACTTCGCCCCGCTTGGTGCTCAGGATCGCGGCCGAGGCCAGCATGGCGCTGTATTGCGCCAGATGAACGCCGGTCGAAAGCAGCGGATCGAGGAAGCAGGCGGCATCGCCCACCAGGAAATAGCCCGGCCCGCAGAATCGGTCGGACACGTAGGAATAATCCTGATCGACCTTGGTCCCGGCTGCGCGCTTGGAATCCTTGGTAACGGTGACCATGCCCGGAGTCGCGTTCAGCTTGGCGAGATAATAGGCGTCGAGCGATTCATACCCGCCGATCTCGGCTGCGTATTTGTCCTTATGCGTGACGAGGCCCGTGCTGTAACGGCCGTCTTTAAGCGGAATATGCCACCACCAGCCATCCGGGCACGACACGACATTGATCCCGCCTTGCGGCGTCTCGGGCAGCAGGGTGGCATCGTCCCAATAGCTCCAGATCGCGATGTTCTGGAAGATCTCATGCGACTGACGCAGGCCGAGATGCTGGTGCGACAGCACGCCGGCCCGGCCCGAAGCGTCGACGATATGGTCAAACTCGACGGTATTGACGGTGTTTTCGCCGCGCCGCGACCATTCGGCCGAAACCGGGCGGCCATCGACGAACTCGATGCGCTTGACGGTCGCGCCTTCGATCACTTCCGCGCCCCGCTTGGTGGCGTTGCGCAGCAGGACCTCGTCATAGGTTGCGCGATCGACCTGCCACGACCAGGCGTTGGGATCGACCAGTTTCTCCCAGTCGAGCACCCAGACATCCTCGTTCCAATGGATCAGCGCGCCATGCTTGACCATGAAATTCTGTTCGGCAACCGCGTCGAAGGCGCCGGACAGGCGCAAGGTCGGCAGGCACGACGCCAGCAGCGATTCGCCGATATGATAACGGGGAAAATGCTCCTTCTCCAGGAGCAGCACCTTAAGCCCGGCCTTGGCCAGCAGTGCGGCGGCGGTCGATCCACCCGGCCCGCCGCCGACCACTAAAACATCCACCTTATGTAACATGCTTGGCTACTCCCGAATGGAGAACGTGACCCGGGGATCTGTAGCCGCCCGGACACGTTCTCGATCCCAGCAAATATGTACCAAAATCGGGACATTATCCCGTCGAAGTCTCGTCTCAGGCTACCTCGGCTTCCGAGGATACGCGGCGGCGTAGTTCAAGCGTGGGCTCGGTCTGGAGGTAGAACTGGTCCACCGCAGCCTCCGATCCGGCTGCCCGGAACCAGCCTTCGAACAGCGGGTCCATATCGAGGGCGGAAATATCGTTCGCCGCGGCACCGGCGGCATGGGCATCCTGAACCGCTTCCGCCTCGCGCATCAGAGTCTCGGTCATGACCCGGGTCTCGACCGAGGAGGCTTCGCGCAGATCGGTCATACCCGCGATCATGTCGGTAAAGTCCTGAACCGGCATGGCGCGATGGGTCTTTTCATGCACAAGCTTCTGAGCATTCCAGAAGTAGTCGTCTTTGCCTTGATAGCATTCATACATACGCGAAACCAACACTAACATGCGCGTATAGGCCCGGCGATATACGCCTTCAAAGAAGGCCCACGCTTCGTCTTCGGTCACTTTGCCTTCGACAGTGCTGATGATCGCGGCTGCCGCATTCATCGCACTGTACTGGGCCAGATGGACACCGGTCGAGAGCAGCGGATCGAGGAAGCATGCCGCATCGCCGACCATCAGGAAGCCCGGCCCGCAGAATTTATCAGACACGTAGGAATAGTCTTGTTCGGCACGGACCTCGCCGATGAATTTGGCGCCGACATCCGCGGTCAGGCCGCGAATCGCATCGGTGTTATTCAGACGATCGAGGTAGAAGGCTTCAAGCGAGGCATGATCCGACCGGCCCGAAGCAAACTTGCTGCGGTGCGTGACCAACCCGACGCTGTAGCGGTCGCCCGACAGCGGAATATGCCACCACCAGCCATCGGGCGACGACACGACATTGATACCGCCTTCCGGTGTTTCGGGCAGCAGCTTGGCGCCGGTCCAATAGCCCCAGACCGCGATGTTCTGGAAGATCTGATGCTGGCGGCGGCTGCGGAAATGCTTGCGCCCGAGCACGCCGTTACGCCCGGAGGCATCAATGACATAGCGGAACTTGACGGTATTCACCGTGCTGTCGCCCGTCTTGGTCCATTCAGCCGAAACCGCGCGCCCATCGACGAAATTCACCGTGCGGACTTCCGCCGCCTCAATGACTGTCGCGCCCTGCTTGGTGGCATTGCGCAGCAGGATCTCGTCATAGTCGGCGCGATCGACCTGCCAGGACCAGATATTGGGATCGACCAGCTTGTTCCAGTCCAAAACCCACTTGTCGTCACCCCATAAGACGATTCCGCCGCGCTTCAGCGTGAAGCCATAGGCGGCGACGGCATCGTAGGCGCCCGACAGTTTCAAGGTGGATTGACATGATGCAAGTAGGGATTCGCCGATGTGATAGCGAGGGAACGTTTCCCGCTCGAGCAAAAGTACGCGAAGTCCCGTCTTGGCAAGCATCGCTGCCGCGGTGGACCCGCCAGGCCCCCCCCCGATTACAAGTACGTCTG
>JAXDMU010000357.1:0-3618 GCA_034665905.1 Aliidongia sp.
TGCTGATCCTCCAGCTTGGCGCACAGGATCGCGGTGAGATCGCCGACGACCTTGGCGATCAGGAAGTAGAGCTTCATGAAGCGCTCGACGTCCTGCATGCCGGGATGCGAGGTATAGCCGAGCCGGATCGCGATCTCGCGCTGCATGTCGAACGACAGCCGCTCTTCCGCTCGCTCGCTGAAGAAATGGATATTGCACCGCACCGACCACAGGAAATCGGCGCAACGCCGGAAAGTGCGGTATTCCTGCGCGTCGAACACGCCGCGTCCAAGCAGCTCGTCGGTCTCACGCACGCGGTAGACGTATTTCGCGATCCAGAACAGCGTATGCAAATCGCGCAATCCGCCTTTGCCGTCCTTGACGTTGGGTTCAACCAGATAGCGGGATTGCCCGGCGCGGCGATGCCGTTCTTCGCGTTCGGCAAGCTTGGCGGTGACGAATTCGGCGGCGGTGCACTGCACCACCTCCTTGTCGAACCGCGTCACCAGTTCATCGTAGAGCGGCTGGTCCCCAGCCAGGAATCGGGTCTCGAGGATCGCGGTGCGGATCGTCATGTCGCCGCGTGCCTGCCGGATGGATTCGTCGACCGAGCGCGTCGCGTGCCCGACCTTCAATCCCATGTCCCAGAGGCAATACAGAATGGCCTCGGCGACCTGCTCGCCCCAGGCGGTCTGCTTGTAGGGTAGGATGAACAACAGATCGATATCGGTGTCCGGCGCCATCAGGCCGCGCCCGTAGCCGCCGGTGGCGGCGACCGCCATGCGCTCGGCGCCCGAGGGGATCGGCGAGCGATAGAGATGACGGGTGGCGGCGGAGAACAGGATGCGGATGATCTCGTCCTGGACGAAACACAGCCGCTCGGCACAGCGTCGGCCGTGACGATCCCTCAGCAGAATCGCCTGCGCGGTTGCGCGCGCCGCGATCAACTCGGCCTTCAGCAGTTGCGCCAGGGCGGAACGAAAGACGTCTTCGCGCCCCGAATGCTGTGCGGCGAGCGCGTCGACATCAGCGGCAATCCGGGCACTATCGAACCGCTCGTCGGTCTCAGGCAGGGTTTGTGTCACAAGGCTGTCCATGGTCTATCCGGATATCGGACGGCGCCGATGCTGTCACGGGACATTCGGCGAAAACGGAAGCTCGATGCGGCATTCGGGGGGCTTTGAACAAAGCCGTTGTTGTCGTCGGCCCCGGTGAAGGCACATTTTCCCATTGACGCGTCCTTTTAACTCATTGAAGTAAAAAACCGTTTGGAAATAACAAGGGTGCGGCGGCGCTCGCGAAGCCGGTCTTGACCGTTCCTTCCCATCTGCTTCGATGATTTTCGCTCCAGATTAGCTCCCAGAGGAGAGTAGACGATGTCCAGAATTTCACGGCGCGCCTTGGTTGCGATCCTCGCGGTCTCGACGCTGGTGCCCGGCGGGGCTTATGCGGCCGAGGCACTCAAGGAAATCCATATCGACTGGGCGAGCTACAATCCGGTGTCGATGATCCTCAAGCAAAAGGGGTTGTTGGAGAAGGAATTCGCCAAGGACGGCATCGGTATCGTCTGGGTGCAATCGGCCGGCTCGAACAAGGCGCTCGAATATCTCAACGCCGGATCGATCGATTTTGGTTCCACCGCGGGCTCCGCCGCGCTGGTGGCCAAGGTCAACGGCAACCCGATCAAGTCGATCTACGTGTTTTCGCGTCCCGAATGGACCGCGCTGGTCACCGCCAAGGATTCGAAGATCACCGCCGTCGCCGACCTCCGGGGCAAGCGCGTTGCGGTCACCCGGGGCACCGACCCGCACATCTTTCTGGTGCGGGCGCTGCTCGAGGCTGGTATGAGCGAAAGGGACATCACGCCGGTGCTGCTGCAGCACGCCGACGGCAAGACCGCGCTGATCCGTGGCGATGTCGATGCCTGGGCGGGTCTCGACCCGATGATGGCGCAGGCGGAAATCGAGGACGGCGCAAAGCTGTTCTTCAGGAAGCCGGACGCCAACACCTGGGGCATTCTCAACGTGCGTGAGCAATTCCTGAAAGACCATCCGGATGTCGTTCGCCGCGTGCTGGCGGTCTATGAGGAGGCGCGCAAATATTCGCTCGCCAATTACGACGACCTGAAAAAGGCAACCATCGCCGTCACCAGACTGCCGGAGGCGGTGGTCGACAAGCAGCTCAAGGAGCGCACCGAGTTGACCCACAGCCGGATCGGGGCACCGCAGCGGGATTCCATTCTCGCCGCGGGGCGGGCGCTGCAGCAGGCCGGGGTGATCGATGCCAAAGTCGATGTCAAGGCCACGCTCGACGCGCTCATCGACGATCAGGTTCCGCTACCGGCGAATTGAGGGACCCCCGGAGGGTGATTTGCCGCCTTGCAATCCTTGGCGTGACACGGTTTGGCTAGCGCCATGACTCTGGATACGCCCCTTCTTCAACCCGCCGACACCCTTGCGACCCCTGCGTCCTCTGGCCGGCTGCGACGTCTGGCGCGGCCGGCACTGGGGCTGGTGCTGCCGGTGGGCATCGCGCTGGGTTGGGAAATCGTCGTCTGGCTCGGCCTGTCCAACGGACGGTTGGTGCCGCCACCCTCGAAACTGTTTGCGACCATCGCCGAACTGGCGCGCAGCGGCGAGCTCACCCAACATGTCGCGGCGACACTGACGCGCGTCGCGGCGGGGTTCGGCCTCGGCGTGATCGCGGGCACCGTGCTCGGGGCCATCTCGGGGTACTGGGACCTGGCGCGCCGGCTGCTCGATCCCACCGTGCAGGCGCTGCGCGCGATCCCGTCGCTGGCCTGGGTGCCGCTGTTCATTCTGTGGCTCGGCATTTTCGAAACCTCGAAAATCGTGTTGATCGCGGCCGGGGTGTTTTTCCCGGTCTATCTCGGCGTGATGGGCGCGATCCTGTCGGTCGATCGCAAGATCGTCGAGGTCGGCCGCACTTTCCGCCTCTCCGGGCCGGCGATGATCCGCCGCATTCTGTTGCCGGCGGTGTTGCCGGCCTATGTCGTCGCGCTTCGGGTCGGTCTGGGTTTGGGGTGGATGTTCGTGGTCGCGGCCGAACTCATTGGCGCCTCCGAGGGGCTCGGCTTTCTCCTGCTCGACGGCCAGCAACTTGGCAAGCCGGCACAAATCCTGGCCGCGATCGTGATCTTCGCCATTCTCGGCAAGACCACCGACTGGCTGATCGAGATCGGCTTCGCGCCATTGTTGCGTTGGCAGGATGCCTTCGGTCGCAAAGGTGGAGCGGCCTGATGCTCATCCTCGATCGCATCGGCAAAACCTATCCCAACGGCGTCAACGCGCTGGAGCGTTTTTCGGCCGAGATCAGATTAGGCGAGATCGTCGCTCTCATCGGCGGCTCCGGCTGCGGAAAATCGACATTGTTGCGCGCCATCGCCGGCCTCGACCATGCCACGTCAGGCACGGTGACGCTCGACCAGACCCCGATTTTGGCGCCGCATGCCAAGATAGGCATCATCTTTCAGGAGCCGCGGCTATTACCCTGGCTCAGCGTCGCCGATAATATCGGTTTCGGGCTCTCGGAATTGCCGGCCAATGTTCGCCGCGAGAAAGTCGCTGGCGCGCTGGCGCGGGTCGGCCTCGCGGACAAGGCCAAGGCCTGGCCGCGCGA
>JAXDMU010000358.1:0-3993 GCA_034665905.1 Aliidongia sp.
GGGCTTCCTGTTCGGCCAGCCGAGCGGCATCGCGCGCAATTTCTGGCGCTACACGATCGACGGCGCGCTGATCTATGACATCTGGATCACGGTCTATGAATCGATCCTGGGCTTCGTCATCGGCACGGCGGCCGGCTCGCTGCTCGGGCTGGCGCTGTGGTATTCGCGCTTCGTCGCGCGCACGGTCGAGCCGATGATCGTCGCCTTCAACAGCGTGCCCAAGATCGCCTTTGCACCGATCGTCATTCTGTGGTTCGGCACGGGGCTGTCGTCCAAGGTGGCGCTGGCGATCTCGCTGACCGCGATCGTGGCGCTGATCGCGGCCTATCAGGCGGCCAAGGAGACCGATCCCGATCTGCTGTCCCTGCTGGTGACGTTGGGCGCCAGCAAGCATCAGATCTTCTACAAGGTGGTGATTCCGTCGGCCTTGCCGGGCATCATCGCGACCTTTCGCATCAATGTCGGCTTCGGCCTGGTCGGCGCCGTGGTTGGCGAATTCATCTCGTCGCAGCGTGGGCTCGGCCACATGATCTTCACCGCGTCGAGCTTCTATGATCTCGACACGGTCTGGCTCGGCCTGTTCACGCTGATGGGCATCGGGTTCGCGCTCTATTTCATCATCGACATCATCGAGCGGCACATGCTGCCCTGGAAGCTGGATCAGCACCGGGCGGAGCTGCATGTCTAACCGGGGGAGAATGGGCAATGGCAGGATCGCGTTCGAGATTTCGGTATCTGGCTTTGGCCGCCCTGGCCCTCGCTGCACCGGCCCGTGCCGAAAACGCCAAGGCGACGATTTCCCAGGCGTTCCAGTCGATGCTCTATCTGCCGCTCTATGTCGGGCTCGATGAGGGCTTCTTTGCCCAGGAAGGGCTCGATCTGACCAAGGAAACTGCGGGTGCGCCCAGCACGGCGCTGGCCGCCGTGCTGTCGGGCAGTGCGCAATTCTCGCTCCATGGCCCGGAATGGGCGGCGATTGCCGCCTCCAAGGGGGCGCCGGTCGAGATCATCGCCAACGTCGTCAATGGGGCGGCGGTCTGGATCGCGACCACGCCGGATTTCCCCTTCACCGGCATCAAGGATCTCAAGGGCCAGACCATCGCGACCGGCCAGATGCCGACCACCAGCACCTCGCTGTTCATGAAGCTGCTGAAGGAAAACGGCCTTGATCCCGATAAGGATGTCAGCTTGCTTCAGGTGCCGCTCGGCTCCGAGATCGGGCCGTTCCTCAATGGCCAGAGCAAGGTCGCGGTGATGTATGAGCCGGGCCTCGATCAGGCGGTGGCCAAGGGGATGAAGGTCGTGCTGGGCTTCCCCAAGCTCTACGGGCCGTATGAATTCTCGGCGATCGCCGCGCGCAAGGATGTCGATCCGGCCCTGGCGCAAAAATTGGCAAACGGCCTCGAAAAGGCGCTGCATTTCATCCAGACCGACCCGGCCGGCACGGTCGCCATCGCGAAAAAGGAATTCCCGACGCTCGATCCCGCGGTGGTCGAGGCGGCGGTGCGCCGGATGATCGGCGAGAATGTCTATCCGCCGAGCGTCGAGATCACGCCGGCCGCCCTGAAGCTCGGACTCGATACCCAGATCGCATTGGGGAATCTGGCGGCACAGCCGGAGTTCGACGCGTTCGTGGCGAGTAAGTTCTTCAAGACGGCGGTTGCGGCGGAGTGATCCGGTCGCCGATTTGTCAGAAAGAAACGGCCCGGTCAGAGTGCGCAATTCCTGTTCGCGCAGCGCGAGGCCGCCCTGTTTTACGGCATACCGGTCTCGCCAAGCGCCGCGGCATCGCCTAAAGTCGCCCGGCTCCGTCTGACACAGGATTCCGGCTATCATGCAGCCTTTCGAAATCATCACCGTCGAAACCCCGGTCGTCGCCTGCAATGGCGGCGGCGCGCTCGGCCATCCGGCCGTCTATCTCAATCTGGGACCGAACCGCCAGGTCGAATGCCCCTATTGCTCCAGGCTCTACGTGCTCGACAGCGCTGCCGCCCCCGCCGATTCGCATCACTGAGCGCCGGTGAGCGAGTCTGCTGCCGTGCCGCCGCGCCATGTCTTTCTCATGGACGGCTCGGGCTTCATCTTCCGCGCCTTCCATGCGCTACCGCCGCTGAACCGGGCCGATGGCACGCCGGTCAATGCCGTGCTGGGCTTTTCCAACATTCTGCTGAAGCTGATCGATGAGACCGATGCCGATCACATCGCGGTCATCTTCGATGCCGGCAGAACCACCTTCCGCAATCAGCTGTATGAAGCCTACAAGGCGCAGCGGCCCGAGGCGCCGCCCGAACTGATCCCGCAATTCAAGCTGGTGCGCGAGGCGACGGAGGCGTTCAACGTCGCGCAGGTCGAGATGGCGGATTACGAAGCCGATGATCTGATCGCGACCTATGCCAGGCTGGCGGTGGCGCAAGGGGCGACCGTGACGATCGTGTCGTCCGACAAGGATCTGATGCAACTGGTCGGGCCGGGCGTCACCATGTATGACCCGCTGAAGCAGAAGACCATCGGGCCGGACGAAGTGCGCGAGAAATTCGGCGTCGGGCCGGACAAGGTGATCGACGTTCAGGCGCTGTGCGGCGATTCGGTCGACAATGTGCCGGGCGTGCCGGGCATCGGGATCAAGACCGCATCCGAACTGATCAACACTTACGGCGATCTGGAAACCCTGCTGGCGCGGGCCGGTGAGATCAAGCAGCCCAAGCGCCGGCAATCGCTGATCGATTTCGCCGAGCAGGCCCGCGTGTCGCGCGCCCTGGTCGAGCTGAAATCGGATGTGCCGGTGCCGTGCCCCTTGGCCGATCTGGTGCTGCGCAAGCCCGATCACGCCAAGCTCACTGAGTTTTTGCGCGCCCAGGGCTTTCGCCAGCTTTTGAGCCGCATCCAGTCGCGCGCCGATGCGCCCGCGCCGAGCGCTCCGGCCGTGGCGGGGGTGCCCGCCATCCCCGAAAAGCCGACGCAGCATTACGAACTGGTGCAGGACGAGGCGACGCTCGATCGATGGATCGCGGACTCGCACAAGGCCGGCATGATCGGTTTCGATACCGAAACGACCTCGCTCGACGCCGTGGCGGCCGAGCTGGTCGGGCTGTCGATCGCGACCGGACCGGGCCGGGCCTGCTATATTCCGGTCGGCCATGTCGCCGGGACCGAGGGGCAACTCGATCTGGGGCAGGCCGAACGGCCGCGGCAATTGCCGCTCGATCTGGTGCTGGCCAAGCTGAAGCCGCTGCTCGAAGCGCCGTCCGTGCTCAAGATCGGCCACAACATCAAATACGACATCCAGATTTTGTCGAGCTATGGCATCGCGCTCGCGCCGGTCGATTGCACCATGCTGCTGAGCTTCGTGCTCAATGCCGGTTCGCACGGCATGGGGCTCGACGAGTTGGCGCTGCTGCATTTCGACCACGACACCATCAAATTCAGCCATGTCGCCGGCAGCGGCAAGAATTTCAAAGGCTTCGCCGCGGTCGGGCTGGAGGAAGCGCGCGATTACGCCGCCGAGGATGCCGATATCTGCCTGCGCCTGCACGGTATCTTGAAGCCGCGCCTGATCGCGGCCCGGCGCGTGGCGTTTTACGAGACGGTCGAGCGGCCTTTGCCGGCCATCGTGGCCGGCATGGAACGCGCCGGGATCAAGGTCGATCGCACTGAGTTGAACCGTCTCTCGGCCGATTTCGGCCAGCGCATGAGTGAGCTGGAAAAGCAGATCCACGAGCTGGCCGGCGGCTCGTTCAATATCGGCTCGCCCAAGCAACTGGGCGAGGTGCTGTTCGACCGGCTGGGCCTGCCCGGCGGCAAGAAGGGCAAGACCGGCGCCTATGGCACCGATGCCGCCCTGCTCGAACAATTGGCCTATACCCACTATCTGCCGCGCCGCGTGCTCGATTGGCGGCAATTGGCCAAGCTAAACTCGACTTATGCCGATGCGCTGGTCGAGCAGATCAACCCGAAGACCGGCCGGGTCCACACATCGTATTCGCTGGTCGGTGC
>JAXDMU010000359.1:0-8819 GCA_034665905.1 Aliidongia sp.
ACGCTCGATGCGGCGCGCAAACAGCTCGCCGTGATCCGCAGCCAGGAGGACAAGGCCGCCGCCGCCGTCGCGGCCGCGCGGGCTCGTCTGGCCCAGGCGGAACTCGATCTCGGCCACACTGCCGTCACGGCGCCGGTGGATGGGGTAGTTGGCGACGAGACCGCCCGGGTCGGGGAATTCGTTCAGCCGGGCACGCGCCTCATGACCATCGTGCCGGTGCAAAATCTCTATCTGACCGCCAATTTCAAGGAGACGCAGCTACGACGGATCGTGCCGGGCGAGCGGGTCTTGATCGCGCTCGACTCTTTTCCCGACACCGAGATCGCCGGGACCGTCGCCAGCATCTCGCCCGGCAGCGGCAGCCAGTTCAGCCTGCTGCCGCCCGAAAACGCGACCGGCAATTTCACCAAGATCGTACAGCGCGTGCCGGTCAGGATCCTGCTCGACCCCGACAATCCCCTGGCCGGCCGGCTTCGGCCGGGCCTGTCGGTCACGGCGACGGTCGATACCCGCACCGCACCGGCCCCGAAGCGGCCGTGAGCACGACCGCCCGGCCCCGCGGTGCCGGCCTGCGCGATTGGATCGCCGTGCTGGGCGCGGTGCTCGGCTCCTTCATGGCGATCCTCGATATTCAGATCACCAATTCCTCGCTGAAGGAGATTCAGGGATCGCTCGCCGCCTCGCTCGACGAGGGCAGCTGGATTTCGACCGGCTATCTGATTGCGGAAATCATCGTCATCCCGCTGACCGGCTGGCTCGCCCAGGTTTTCTCGCTGCGGCTTTATCTGGCGGTCAGTGCGAGCCTGTTCGTGGTTTTCTCGATTCTGTGCGGGCTTTCGACCACGCTGAGCGAGATGGTTCTGTTCCGGGTCGGCCAGGGCCTGTCCGGTGGCGCCTTGATTCCGGCCGCCTTTACCATCGTCTCGACCAGACTGCCGCCGCACCAGCGGCCGATCGGGCTGGTCCTGTTTACCGTGACCGCGACCTTCGCTCCGGCCTTTGGCCCGACCATCGGCGGCTGGCTGACCGACACCTATTCCTGGCATGCGATCTTCTACATCAATGTCATTCCCGGCTTCGCGATGGTTGCGATGATCCTTTACGGGCTGGAACGGCGGAAGGCCGAACTAGGCCGGCTGCTCACCGGCGATTGGTTCGGTATCCTCACCATGGCGGTCGGCCTGGGCGCACTGGAGATTGTGCTTGAGGAAGGCGCCCGAAAGGACTGGTTTGGTTCGCCTTTCATCACGGATTGCGCGATCGTGGCCGGCATCGGTTTGGTGCTGGCGGTCGGGACCGAACTGGTGCGCAAGGAACCTTTCATCGATTTGCGCCTGCTGGCGCGGCCCGATCTGCTGTCCTGCTACCTGTGCGGTCTGGCCGTCGGGGTCGGCGTCTATGGTTCGATCTATCTGCTGCCGGTCTATCTGGGCCAGATCCAGGGCTACGACGCACTTCAGATCGGTCAGGTGCTATTGTGGATGGGGTTGCCGCAGTTCCTGGTGCTGCCTTTCGTGCCGTTGCTGATGCAGCACGTCGATAACCGCCTGTTGGTCGGCTTCGGCTTCATCATGTTCGCGATCAGCAGCTTCATGAACGCCTATATGAGCCCCGACACCGCCGGCGATCAGCTGTTCTGGGCAATGCTCGTTCGGGCACTCGGTCAACCTTTCCTCTTCCCGCCACTGAGCGCCGCCGCGGCCGCCGGGCTATCGCCCGCGAAAATTCCAAATTCTTCCAGCCTGTTCAATATGATGCGCAATCTGGGCGGTTCCATCGGCATCGCCGTCCTCGCCACCTTTACCATCACGCGCGAACATTTCCATTTCGATGTGATCTCCCAGGGGATCACGCGGAACAGCACATTGTTGCAGGAACGCCTCGCCGGCATGGCCGGTCATGTCGGTGCCGGCGGCGACGCGGCGTCGTTGCAGACCGTCGCGGCATTGGCCGAACAGGTCAGGCGACAATCCTATGTGATGGCCTATTCCGATGGTTTTTTCGTCATCGGCGTGATTCTGCTGCTGAGCCTGATCCCGGCGATGTTCCTGGCCCGTCCCGCGCCACGCTCGTTCGGCGGCCATTGATGCCGGCGCTTCTGTGAACAGATATTAAGATCGCAGTAATATAACGAGGTCGATAGTCTACCGTTACCGAGCGGTCCTTCAACGACACCGACACTGGACGAAGTTTCAATGATCAAAGGTTGTTATTGACTGTGTCGCAGCGGCATGCTCGGCTCTGTCTCATGCCGGTGGGCATCGGCCTGCCGGGAAGTTCAGGTTAAAGCGGGTATAATGAGATCTGGCGAACCGCCTTTCGAATCTTCGACACCCAACCGAAGCACGCATTTCATTTTCGAACATGCGGTATTTCGGGCACCCCAGGCCCGCTTCACGCTAGCGAGCGACGGGACGCCCGCAATGATGCTGCGTCTGGCGGATCTCGATGCCGTCGTACCGATCCGCTCGCTCAGCAGCGAGTTCGCCCTCGACGAGAACGGCGATTCGGAACTGCTGGAACTGGTGATTTCGGGATTGAAGCATGTGCGGACCATTCGTCCGGGCGATTCAATTCCCCGTGAAATCCTGGACGGCACCGCTTCGTGGGCGGTGGAAGACCGGCATCTGGAAATCGCGAAAGGCCGGATCACGCTTCAGATATCATCGTGGCTGGGCGGTCAGGAACAGGTCATTTCCGATCATCAGTCGCTTCTCCAGATGGCCAACGATCCCGGCGTCAAGGCGCGTGTCAACGAGGCCTTCGCCGATATCGCCGTCAAGCTCGGCCTGCCGCGCGACCACAAGCAGGATGTCGTCGATCGCGTCGATCTGGTGGTACGGGAACTGGCCTATATCGAAGCCCTGCGCGACCGATTCCGCTCGACCTTGCGGGTCATTCACGACAAGATCCTGCTGTTCATGAAGATTTATCGGCGTGATCGCTCGATCGAAGAGGAACTGGGCCGGATTGAGAATTTGATGCGCCGGCCGGTCAACGATATCGGCGGCATTCTCGAACAGGTCGATGCGCAATGCGGTGAAATCATCAGTCTGCTGCGCAATCTCGATCGGCAGATCGCCTTCATCCGCGAAAGCCGCGACGAGTTGCATACCCGACTGATGCTGTGGGACGACCTCGTTCCAAAATGGCTCGGCATTCCCGTCGAGCGCTCGACGGAAAACGAGCTGGCGATGAAGGATCTGTACCGTTTCCTGGCGCGTAATTTCAACATCGAGAAGCCGTGGCAGCTCACGGGGGCAGCCTTCGATCGCAAGCAATAGAACGATGGCACCGCCGGCGAACCGCCGCGACATTGCTCACCCTTGCCGCGGAAGGGGCCGAATGCTACCCCTGCCGTCATCATGACCATCACTGTCGCTTTGCCGCTCGATCGCGCCGCACCTCACACCGTCACGGGCGCACCGCCCGATTTCGCCATCGAACTGATCGGTCTGTCCAAGATCTATCCGGGTCAGGGCAAGGGTGCCGCGGTGACGGCGCTGGACCGGGTCGATCTCGCCATTCCCCGCGGCTCGATGTTCGGACTGCTCGGCCCGAACGGTGCCGGCAAATCGACCACCATCAACATTCTGGCCGGGCTGGTCACCAAGAGCGCCGGCACCGCCCGGATCTGGCGCCACGATATCGATATCGAGCCGCGCGCCTCGCGCGCCGCCATCGGCATCGTGCCACAGGAACTGAATATCGATCCGTTCTTCACGCCCCGCGAATTGCTCGATTTGCAAGCGGGGCTGTATGGCGTGCCGAAGCGCGAGCGGCGCAGCATCGAGATCCTGGCGGCGGTCGGCCTGGCTGATAAGGCCAATGCCTATGCCCGCACACTGTCCGGCGGCATGCGGCGGCGGCTGATGGTCGCCAAGGCGATGGTTCATACGCCGCCGATCCTGGTGCTGGATGAGCCCACGGCCGGCGTCGATGTCGAGTTACGTCAGCAGCTTTGGAGCTATATCAAACGGCTCAATGCCGAGGGCACGACGATCCTGCTGACCACGCATTATCTGGAAGAAGCGCAGGCGCTGTGCGACCGCATCGCCATCATCAACCGCGGCAAGGTCGTAGCCCACGACACGACCGGTGCTTTGCTGGCCCGGCTCGACGCCAAGGAAGTCGTGCTGACCCTGACCGCCGATCCGAACCCGGTGCCGGACGGGTTGGCGGCGCTCGGTCTTGAGCGGGTCGCCCCGCACAAGCTGCGCCTGCGCTATCAGCCAAGCTGTACCGAATTGGGGCCGATCCTGACGGCAGTCGCCGAATCGGGATTTCATTTGGTCGATCTTAAGACTGAAGAAACCAGCTTGCAGGATATATTTCTCCAACTCACCAACGCCCCGCACT
This sequence comes from Aliidongia sp., assembly GCA_034665905.1. Classification (GTDB taxonomy): domain Bacteria; phylum Pseudomonadota; class Alphaproteobacteria; order ATCC43930; family CGMCC-115725; genus JAXDMU01. The sequence goes on from JAXDMU010000359.1 coordinate 4,360, forward strand.
GATCAGGAGAGAGCGGTGCCGCAACGCACAGCATATCGGGCGGCGTCGCCCACCGGAAAAATGCGGACATTCGGGCGGACCGCCTTCATGGCGTGCCTTTTCCCGCTGGCGCTCATGGCCTGCGCGCCGAATTTTGTCGCGGCCCCGAACGCCGTCGGCACCAACATTGCGGCACCGCGGCTCGGGGACGATTTTCTACTGGCCGATGACGGCACCCGACTGCCGCTGCGCGTTTGGCTGCCCCGCGGGCCGGGCAATCGTCCGGCGCCGGTCGAGTTCGTCATCGTGGCGGTGCATGGCTTCAACGATTATTCGAATTCCTTCCAAATTCCCGCAGAGATCTGGGCGCGCAACGGCATCGCGACCTTTGCCTATGATCAACGCGGCTTCGGCGCCAATCCGGATTCCGGACGCTGGCCGGGCGGCGAGATGCTGCGGCAGGATCTGGAGACCGCCGTGCGGCTGGCGCATCGGCGTTTTCCCGACCGACCGCTCTATGTGCTGGGCGAGAGCATGGGCGGTGCGGTCGTGCTGGACACCGTGGTAGAATCGAACACTGCGATCCGGCCCGACGGCGTGATTCTGGTCGCGCCCGCCGTATGGGCGCGCAGCACCATGCCGCTGCTCAACCGCATTGCTCTCTGGGCCGGTTCGCGCGTGATGCCGCGCGCCACTTTTACCGGCAGTGGACTGGGCGTCGTCGCTTCGGACAATTACCCGATGCTGCGCGGGCTTGGCCGCGACCCGTTATTCATCAAGGCAACCCGCGTCGATTCGATCTACGGGCTGGTCGATCTGATGGACGAGGCACTGGCAACCGGTCCCAAGGATAAACTGCCGACGCTGCTGCTGTATGGCGCGCATGACGAAATCATTCCGAAGGAACCGATGCGCGACTTTGCGGCCTCACTGCCGGGCATCGCCAACGGCACGCAATGCGTCGCCTATTACCAGGACGGCTGGCACATGCTGCTGCGCGACCTGGAAGCGTCGGTCGTCGCTGAGGATGTCGTTGCCTGGATACGCGACCATCGATCCCCCTTGCCCTCCGGTGCCGATATCGCCGCGGCAACGCTGTTCCGGGCTGCCAGCCCAACTCTCACCGCCGCGCGCTGAGCCTTATTGTGTTCGGACGGCGACGCTGGTCGAGCCGTGCGACCGGCTGATGCCGTCAAGGAACCGCACGAAGATCCGCGACGTGCCCGGTGCGAACGCGATCGGCGCACTGGCCGTGACGAAGACCGAGAAAGTCGGCGTGGCGCCGGCGGTGATCGTCATCGGCACGGACGATGCCATCGGTTGCAGGCATTGGCCGGTCGAAGGATTGGTCGGACAGAGCAGGATCGACAGCGGCAGGCTCGCCGCCCCAGTGTCGGCCGTGACCGTCAGATCACCCGCGGCCCCGGCATTGACGCTGGCCAGCGCGAAGGCGCCCGGCTGCCCGCTTGAAAACGGCACATCGACCACACCCGGCTGCGGCGCCGTCGCGGCGAGCGCGATGATGTCGGCGACCGGCCCGGCCGAAAAGCTGAGATCGATCGTATTGACACCGGGAGCGACCGGCGCCGGCTGAACTGCGGTGCAGCCGAAGACCGGTGGCAGCCCCGACGCCGTGAGGGCCGCGGCCGAACCAACGCTGACCAGAAAACTCTGTGACGAATTCGCCGCGATCGCGACCGTCTGATCGGGCTGCCCAATGAGCCGATTGGTGGCCGGATCCGTCGTCTGGAAATTCAACGTTAGTGCTGCCGGCGCCGTCGGCGCGAGCGTGATGCCGCATCCTGTCAGTCCGGTCGTGCCGGTATTGAGGATCGTCGCAAAGACTGTGGCCGGCGTGCCGAGTTCGACCGAGCGCGCGCCCGGCAGCACCGAGGCCAGCAACGGCGCCGGCAAAGTGGCAAGCGGCGGCGGCACGGGTATCCGCACCAAAGCGTTGGACGTGACATCGACGACAAAGAGCGTCCGGTCGGGCTGAAAGACCAGACCGGTCGGATTGCCCAGTTCGGCTATGCCCTGGACGAACATCGTGACCGTTCCGGCCGGCGACACCGCCACGATCCCCGGCGGCAACATGCCGCCCGGCGAATTGCTGACGTAGAGCGTGCCGTTGCCGTCGAAAGCGAGGCTTTGCGGTGCCGATAGCCCGGCCGAGACCGGAACCACCGTGATGACGGTTCCATCGGGCACGAGTTCGAGGATCGTCCCGGCACCGGCATCGGCAATGAAGAGGTTGCCCTTGCCGTCGAAGATCAACCCCTGGGGCTGAATCACGCCTTGGGCCTGCGTCGCAACCACGGTGACGCTGCCACCGGGCGTGATCTTCAGGATCTGATTGTTACCACCATCCGCGACGAACAGATTTCCACCGGCATCAAAGGCGATGCCTTGCGGCACGGCGCCCTGGGGAGAGAGATCGATGAACGACGTCACCGTGCCGTCGCCCGCCACTTTCACGACCGCCTTGCTCTCGGCATCGGCCAGGAACAGCGTTCCGCCCGCATCGAACGCCATGCCGGTGGGATCCTGCACACCCGCCCCCCGCGGTACAAAGACCGATGCTGCGCCATCCGGGGCGATCTTGCTGACGATTCGGCTACCGGAATTGGCAACGAAGAGGTTGCCGGCCCGGTCCTGCGCGATAAATGTCGGCAAGGCCAGCACGTTACCGGCCAGAAGCCGGGCGACATCCTGCGGGGTCAATTCGATCAGCGTCGCCGCAGTGAGGTCGGAGATGATGAGATTGTTGTTTCGGTCGATGATCAGGCCGCGCGGGCTGACGAAGGATTTCGTATCGAAGCTGGCGATGGCACCGCTTGGGCTGATTTCGAAGATCGGCCCCAGCGCCGTCGCCGCGAACAGATTGCCGTTGCTGTCGAAGCCGAGGGCCGCCGGAAACAGAAACCCTTTCGCATCGAATTGGACGAAGGTGCTGGCGACTCCGTGCGGCGTGATGAGCGTGATGGCACCGCCCTGCGGCGTCGGCAGCAGATTGGCGACATAGAGATTGCCTTTGCCGTCGAACGCCATGCCGAGCGGCGAATTCAGGAAACTCTGGTCGTCGGAGAAGACCGACACCGCACCGGCAGGCGTGATCTTGTGGATCGCGTTGCCGACATTGTCCGAAACATAGAGATTGCCGACGGTATCGAAGACCAGCCCCATCGGTACGCCGATGCCGCCGGTCACGAAAGCCGAGACCACGCCGGCCGGTGTGATCACGTCGATCGTGTCGTTGCCGCTGTTGGCGACATATAGATTTCCGGCGGCGTCGAAGGCGATACTTTCCGGGCGATCCAGCCCCTGATCGGCGGTGACGAAGACGCTCACCGCGCCGCCGGGCATGACCTTGCTGACGGTATTGGTTTCGTCGTCGGCGACGTAGATGTTGCCAGCGCGGTCCATCGCGACGCCGACCGGAAAAGAAAAGACACCTTCGATCAGTGGCTGTACCGTCTGCGCGGATGCCGTCGCGCTACCGTACAGAAGCAGGAGCAGTGCGGCGAGACGACGGCAATTCCACATGATGGTCACTCGCTTCCAGGCCGCTGGACCCGAAATCCCTGCGGCGCGTCGCCCCGGCAATGGCCTTGCCATATCCTATGATACGCAGTTTCGATCTGTACGCGACATTCGTCGGCATCGAAAAGCGCCGAAATTGCCGCACGCTGTCGTACTTTCTCGCGAAACCGGGCCAGCAAACCCGGTTCACGGGCCAGCCGAAGCGCCAGCGCTTCGTAATCCGCCAGCGTCTCGGTCACGAGGTCTTCCAGCCCCAGTGCCGTCAGCAAGCTGGCGGCGACACGGCCGGCAAAACTCCCGCCCTGACAGGTGACCAGCGGCAGCCCGGCCCAGAGGGCGTCGCTTGCCGTCGTGTGGGCGTTGTAGGGCAGCGTATCGAGAAACAGATCGGCGTGACGATGGCGCGCCAGATGCTCCTCAAGCGGCAGCGGAGACGCGAAGACCAGCCGCGCCGGATCGACCCCTAGCGCGCCGGCCGCATTGCGCAGCCGTCCCTCTGCATCGCAATTGTCGCGATAGAGCCAGAGCACGCTCCCCGGTACCTGCCGCAGCAGCCGCATCCAGATTTCGAAGACCGGCCGCGCCATCTTGTAGCTGTTGTTGAAGCAGCAGAACACGAATCCCAATTCCGGCAGTCCGCTTTCGGCCCGGCTTGGAGCGACGGCGGCGATGCGGCGGCGCCCGTCATTCACTTGGTAGCAGCCCCGCAGATGGATGATGCGCTCGGTCCAGAAAGGCTGCTGATCGAACGGCAGCACGATCGGATCGGCGATGACGTAATCGATATAGGGCGCACCGGTCGTTCCGGGATAACCCAGATAACTGACCTGAAGCGGCGCCGGCCGGCGGGCGAAGATGCCGAAGCGGCTGTCCTTGGTGTGGCCCTTGAGATCGATCGCGATATCGACGCCGAGATCGGCCAGCATTGTGGCGATGGCCGC
>JAXDMU010000360.1:0-5493 GCA_034665905.1 Aliidongia sp.
AGACCATCCATGCCCGGCATATGCACATCCATCAGCACCAGATCGAAGCGGTGGCGGCCGACCGCTTCGACCGCTTCGGTGCCGTCGGCCACCAGCGTCACCGAATGGCCGGCCCCCTCCAGCATGCTCTGGACGATCATCCGGTTGAGCGCGATGTCCTCGGCCACCAGGATTGTGCCCGATCGCTGGCTCGGGCACCGCGCCGCTGCGGGGGCCGGTGGCGGAGTGCCGGCCGGCAGCCGGGCGGAGAATTGGAAACGGCTGCCCTGGCCCGGCACACTCTCGACGCCGATCCGGCCTTCGGGCATCGCCTCGGCTAGACGCTTGCAGATGGCAAGCCCGAGGCCGGTACCGCCGAACCGGCGGGTGGTCGAAGGATCGATCTGCGAGAAGGGCTGAAACAGAAGATGAAGGCGGTCGGCATTGATGCCGATCCCGGTATCGGCGACCTCAATGACGATCCGATCGCCGCGATCACGCCGGATGCGCAATTCGGCATGACCCACCCCTGTGAATTTGATCGCATTGGACAAAAGATTGACGATGACCTGCCGCAGCCGCGTGGGGTCGCCGACCACCCATTCTGGCACGTCTTCATCGACCGATACGGCGAGCCGCAACCGCTTTTCCGCCGCCTGCGCCGCCAGCATCCGGGTCGCGGCGGCGGCCATATCGCGCAGATCGACCGGAATGGCCTCGAGCTGAAGCTGGTCGGATTCGATCTTCGACAGATCGAGAATGTCGTTGATGATCGCCAGCAGCGAGGCCGCGGCATCTTTGATCAGTGTCACCATATGGTGCTGTTCGGCACCAAGCGACTGATCAAGCAGCAAGGTGGCGAGGCCGATGACGCCGTTCATCGGCGTGCGGATCTCGTGGCTCATATTGGCGAGAAATTCGGTTTTGGCGCGGTTGGCCGCTTCGGCCAATCGGCGCGCGGTCTCCAACGCCGCGGCGGTCGAGGCCAGCGCCCGCTCGCGCTCGACCTCGCCGGTCATGTCGCGCAGGATGGTCAGATAGCCGCCGCCGGGGATCGGGGTTGCCCGGCGGTCGATCCAGCGTCCCGTCGGATAAAGCCGGCGGTCGTGAAAAGGCTGGCGATCCGCAATGTGGCCGCGCCAGGATTGGACAAGATCGACCGGATCGGCGCCCTCGGCCAACGCCTCGAACAGCAGTTCCAGTGGGGTCTCGCCCGCATTGAGGGCGGCGGTAGCGATGCCCAGCATGTCGCAGGCCCGATGGTTCCAGGCGACGAGCCGATCCGCGGCATCGATCAGCAGCATCCCGTCGGGCATGTTCTCGATGATGGCGGCGACCCGTTCGCGCTGCCGTTCGACCTCGATCTCGGCGCGCTTGCGTTCCGTCACGTTGCGGATGAAGCCGACGACGCCGTCATCCTCGACCGAGGGATAGATATCGACCTCAAGCCATAAATCGGCCTGAGGATAATAGGTTTCGACCGTGGTGGCGATCCGTTCCGCCATGGCCCGCCGCAGGGGCTGGCCCAGATCCCCAGCCGCCAAATTGGGAAACCGCTCCCACAGCACGCGACCGAGGACGTCATCGCTGGTACCGATAATCGCGCGCGCATGCCCATTGAGATAGGTAATCCGCCACGCGCGATCGGCCGCGAAGACCATGTCCGAGGTGCTTTCCAGCACCTGCGTCGCGCGGGCAACCGCGCGCGCCGCCAGCGCTTCGGCCTCACGGCGCGGGCCGATATCCCGCAGCGATACGGCCAGACCGGGCCGAACGCCCGCACCGCCCTCGATCAGGCGATAGGCCGCGTCGGCCCAGACGGTGCCGCCATCCCGCTTCACCAGACGATAGTGGCAGGCCCGATCGACGCCGCCGCGCAGCATCGTGCGCAGATCGCGCGCGGCGGCGGCCCGGTCGTCGGGATGGATGAAGGCGGTTCCCACGGCACCGGCCAGCGCTGATGGCGAGTATCCCAGCACCCGTTCGCAGGCCGGCGAGGCAAAAAGGATGATGCCGCGGCGGTCGAGCAGCACGATCATCTCGGTCGCATTGTCGGCGAGCAGGCGGTAATGCTCCAAAGCGGCATCCCGCGGCCGGCGCCCGAACCAGATCAAGGACGAGCCCAACAGCCCAGCCATCCCGATGAAGGCGGCCAGGATGGCCCCGTCGGCACAGAGAGACTCGCCCCCGACGGCGATCTCGGCCCGACGCCAGCTCGCCAGGCCCAACGATGCGGCAAAGCTTAGGCAAAGTCCGAACCAGATCCAGGCCATTGCCGCCCGCGACCGGAATTCATAGGGTGGCAAGAGACGCAAACGCCTGAGCTTCGGTGATAAAGCGAGCGCCATACTCCCGAACCGTCCTGACTGATGGTTTCTGACCTCGCCAATATACAGGATGCCGGTCAAAACGCAGAGGACAAAGCGGTGTGGCCGGTACCGATGCCACGATAACCATCTGATAACAACCGTCTTTCCCGCGCTGCGGGAAAGACGGTTGCTTACTGAGTAACTTAGTAGATTCAGGGAATGAGGCGTTGCCACCAGCCGGTCTTGCGCGGCCGGTTCGGATCGAGATCGGCGACCGGTTCGAGAACCGGGGCATCGTCGGCCGGCGGCACGGACACTGCGACCGGGAGATCCGATTCTGGAGCGGCAACCTCGACCGGCGCCGGATCGACGGCAACGACGGGGGCCGACTCGGCCGGCGTTTCCGGCGGCGGGGCGGCCTGCTCGGTCGCGGCCTTGCGAGTCCGGCGCCGCTTGACCGGCGCCGCGTCGGGCACGGCGGTTTCGGCGACAGCGATTTCGATCGGGGCGACCGGTTCGCCAACGGCCTCGACCGGGGCGATGTTTTCGGTTGATGCGGCGGCGTCGGCCTCGGCCTTCTTGCGCGGCGCCCGGCGGCGCTTGGGTTTGATCTCTTCCGGCGGGGCGGCAGCGGCAGCGGCGTCGGCCGGCGCAGCTTCGGCCGCCGTCTCCGGTTGGGCTTCCGCCGCCGGTGCCGTCGTTACGGCTTCGTCGGCGTCGAACAGATGCTCGCGCCCGTCGCGAGCATAGTCCAGCACCGAGGGGTATTCTTCGGCAAAGGGTTCTGCGGCCTCTTCGACCGGCGAGGCCGCAGACTCTGTGCCGACCGGCGTCTCGTCCTCGCGGCGCCGCCGCCGTCCACCGCGCTTGCCGCGCCGCCGCCGCTTGCGTTCGGCCTCGGCCGAGGCCGGATCGCTGGCAGCCTCGACGTCATCCGGCCGGGCATCCTCACCCGCTTCCGAACCCTCGCCTTCGGCCTCTTCGCCCCCGTCCGCCGGCTCGCCATTGCCTTCCGTATCCGGCGCGGCAGAAGGCGCATGATCCTCGGGACCGCCGTGCCGCCGCTTACGCCGCCGCCGCTTGCGCCGCGCGGCATCGGGGCGTGCTTCGCCGGCGTCACCGGCGGTTGGGGCTTCGCCCTCGTCCGCTTCGAGCGGCAACGCCTCTTCGTCGACGAACGCTTCCTCTTCCTCATCCTCGGCCAGCGGCGGCAAGGCCGGCACTGGCAGCGCACTCAGCTCGGCCGGGGTCAACGCACGCACGCGCTCTAGCCGGAAGGCCGGCGGAATCAGCGCGTCATCCTGGGCGACCGTGACGTGGAAGCCATAGCGCTGCTCGATCAGACCCAGTGCCAGGCGCTTCTGATTCAGCACATAGAGCGCGATTTGGGTCGGCACATGGATCGTCACTTCGGCCGAACGCCGGCGGATGCCTTCGTCTTCGAGCGCGCGTAGCACGACCAGCGCCGTCGATTCGGTCGAGCGGATCGTGCCGGTACCATTGCAATGCGGGCAAGGCAGGGTCGAAGCTTCGATCAGCGACGAACGCAGGCGCTGGCGCGACAGTTCGAGCAGGCCGAAGGCACTGATCCGGCCAAGCTGAATGCGCGCCCGATCGATCTTCATCGCGTCCTTGAGCCGGCCTTCGACCGCCTTTTGGTTGCGCGACTCCTCCATATCGATGAAATCGATCACGACCAGCCCGGCCAGATCGCGCAGCCGCAATTGCCGGGCGATCTCTTCGGCCGCTTCGAGATTGGTCTTGGTCGCCGTCTCCTCGATATTGCGCTCCTTGGTGGCGCGCCCCGAATTGACGTCGATCGAGACCAGGGCCTCGGTCGGATTGATCACGATGTAGCCGCCCGAGCGCAGCTGGACGACCGGATTATGGATCTGGTCGATCTGGCTATCGACCTGGAAGCGATGCAGCAGCGGGATCGCCGGATCGCGATAGGCCTTGACGCGGGGCGAATGGCTCGGCATCAGCATCCGCATGAATTCCCGCGCGGTGCGGAATCCGTCCGCGCCCTCGACCAGGATTTCTTCCATGTCGCGGGAATAGAGATCGCGGATCGCCCGCTTGATCAGATTGCCCTCTTCATAGATGAGGGTCGGAGCGGAGGAGCGGAGCGTCAGCTCGCGGATATCGTCCCACAGCCGCAGCAGATATTCGTAGTCGCGCTTGATCTCGGCCTTGGAGCGTTCGCTGCCGGCGGTACGGACGATGATGCCCATGCCGGTCGGCACCTCCAGTTCCTCCATCAGCTCCTTCAGGCGACGGCGATCGACCAGGCTGGTGATCTTGCGCGATACGCCGCCGCCGCGCGGGGCGTTGGGCATCAGCACGCAATAGCGCCCGGCGAGCGACAGATAGGTCGTCAGCGCCGCCCCCTTGTTGCCGCGCTCTTCCTTGGTCACCTGGATCAGCAGGATCTGCCGACGCTTGATGACTTCCTGGATCTTGTAGTTGCGGTAATGGCGGACGCGTGGGCGTGCCTGCGCTTCCTCAAGCTCGTCACCGCCCACGGTCTCGACCGGCACCGGCTCGTCATGCAGTTCGACCACGCTGCTGATCGGCGCGTCGCCTTCGGCGATCTCGCCATCGGCCGCGACGGCAACCGTCTCGACCACCGCGTAATCGGCCGCTGGATGCGGCTCGTCGTCGCCGTGATGGCCATCATCGGCGTCGAAAGCGACGTGGTGATCGAAATCGGGCTGATTGTCGATGACCGGATGGCCGTTGTCGCCATGATCCTCGTCGTCATGGGCGGCGAATTCCTCGGCCATCAGCGCTTCCCGGTCGCCGACCGGGATGCGGTAATAATCCGGGTGGATTTCGCTGAAGGCGAGGAAGCCGTGGCGATTGCCGCCATATTCGACGAAAGCGGCCTGAAGCGATGGCTCCACCCGCGTGATCTTGGCAAGATAGATGTTGCCCTTGATCTGTTTTTTCGTCGATGTCTCGAAGTCGAATTCTTCGAGCCGTGTACCGTTCAGAACGACGACCCGGGTTTCTTCGGAATGGGTCGCGTCGATAAGCATGCGTCGTGCCATAGGGCATCACTCCGGAACGCGCCTCGCATCACGCCGTGCGAAAAAAACGGCGGAGCCGCGCGCTCCCAGCTGGGGCGAAGCCGGCGGAACCTGCGGTCATCCTGCCGAACGGCCACCCGTCAGGGTCGCCATGGCAAGGCTCGATCCGGTCC
>JAXDMU010000361.1:0-16389 GCA_034665905.1 Aliidongia sp.
GTCAAGGTCTCGCCGATCGGCACGGATTTCAGGAGCTTGCGCGCCTTGAGCACCGGCAACGGGCAAATCAGGCCGCGGGCATCGAGTTCGGTTGCCATGGATCGATTCTGATACCGATGTCGGGGACGAAAATTGCGCGCCCGACCGGCGGGCGACATCCCCTAATCAGGGGATGCCCGGAACGCTTGTCAAGGAAACAGGGAGTCGATCGACGACTGGTCAAGCGCTTCGGCGGTGATCGCCTCGGCGGCAACCGGCTCTTTCGGTTTCTCTTTTTTCTCGGCTTTGGCGGACTTGACCGATTCCGGCACTGGTGCAGGAGCGGGCTTGGCGGCCTCCGCAGCACTGGCGGTCACCGCATCATCCCAATCGATCTCGGCTCCGGGTGCGTTCAGCAATTCATCGACGGCCGATTGATCGACGCCGCCGGTCAGGGACGGGCCGTGCATCAGATGGGCATCAGGCCGCATATCCCTGGGTCCAGACGGAATCTCGTCAGGCAGGATTCCGTCCACGCCCCAGATGCGGATCATGGCATCGACACGTTCTTCCAGATAGCGCAGGGTCGAGACGACCTTGGCGATGCGCTGCCCGGTAATGTCCTGAAAGCCGCAGGCCATCAGGATGTTGGTCGCTTCCTGATCGATCTGATCGGCATCGAGCGTGTGGCCGTGCTCGCGGACCCGCACGCTGATTTCCATCATGCGCTCCGCGCCGTTCAGAATATCGGTGGTCGCGCGCTCGGTCGAATGAACGATCGCGTCCAATTCCTCGGTCGCGAGGTTGATGCGGCGGTTCGAATTGCCCGAATCGTCGCCCGCCGGCTTCATCGCCGAGATTTCGGACTTGGCCTTGCGGATCGAGGACGCCATCTCGATCAGCTCCTTGCGCAGCACCTCGAGATGCACATCCTCCGCCGAGCGGTGGTTGGCGCGCTCGATCCATGCTTTGATCGAGCGCAGGCCGCTGTGATACTCGTCGACCGCGATCACGGCGGCGCGACGGTCGCGCATGCGCAGAAAAGCACGTCCCGATTCCGAGGACTGAAGCGAATCCTCGATGGCGATATATTGCTCACCGGTCAGATCCTTGGGGATCTTCAAACCTCCCATGGTTTTTTGAACTCCAAAGCCGCTGCTCAAAGCACCGACGAGATTTTAGTCTTCAACGTCTCGGCGTTGAACGGTTTGACGATGTAGTTGCTGACGCCGGCAGCCTTGGCCGCAACCACATTTTCCGTCTTGGATTCGGCGGTGACCATGATGAAGGGCGTCGCCTTCAACGCACTGTCGGCCCGCACGAGCTTCAACAGTTCGAGCCCGGTCATCGGCTCCATATTCCAGTCGGAGATGACCAGGCCGAACTTGCGGCCGCGCATCTTGTCATAGGCAGCCGCGCCGTTATCGGCTTCCTCAATGTTCGTGAACCCGATCTGATTGAGCAGGTTCTTTATGATCCGGCGCATAGTGCTGTAATCATCAACGACCAACACCGGTACACTCGTATCCATTGGACGGAAACCCTCTTAAAGAACGCAGCGCGTGATGGCTCAAGGCTAGCGAACGGCAGTTAATAAGGTGTTAGGGCCGATCAGCCGGCGATGCGCGCCCCAAACGGATGCGCGCTTCGCGGTTATGCCGCCCTCACTTTCAGTGGAGACTTCGCACAACTCGCTTGTAGGCCAAAGCAATTTCTCGCTCCTGTGCATGGCGGCGATCCTCGACCCGCCAGATGCCGCCGACCATCGCATCACGCACCAGCGCAGCATTGCCCGCGAAAACCAGTGCGTCGAGGATGCGGTCGCCGGTCTTGCCGGCCAGCAGCGGGTGTTCGCCATCGAGCACGAGGAGATCGGCGCGTGCGCCCGCCTCGAGTCGGCCGATCTTCCGCCCGGCGGCCTGCGCACCGCCTTCGAGCGCCCGGCGCCAGAGTGCCGCCCCGGTCGATTGACCGGGCGCACTCGCCAGATTGCGCCGTTGGTGGGCGAGCCGCTGGCCATATTCGAGCCAGCGCAGCTCTTCGACCGGATTGATCGAAATATGGCTGTCCGTGCCGATGCCCCAGCGCCCGCCCGCGGCCTGAAATTCGGTCAGGCCGAACACGCCGTCGCCCAGATTGCCCTCGGTCGAGGGACAAAGCCCGGCCACGGCACCGCGCGCCGCGATGCTGGCCAATTCGTCCGCGTCGGTGTGGGTCGAATGAATCAGGCACCAGCGGCGATCGACCGGCGCATGGTCGAGCAGCCACGCGGCCGGGCGCCGGCCGGACCAGGTGAGGCAATCCTCAACCTCGCGAATCTGTTCGGCGACATGGATGTGGATCGGCGCCGTGGCGTCGATCTCCGCGAATCCGTCCAGCAGCACCGTCAGATCGTCCGGGGCGACCGCGCGCAGTGAATGGGGTGCGATGCCAATTCTCCGTTCGGGATCGCTTTGCCAGGCTTTAGCAAGCATCGCAGTGATTTCCAGCAGCATATCGGGCGTACACAGGAACCGACGCTGGCCGTCATCCGGCGGAGCGCCAGCGAAATTGCCCCAGCGGTACAGGACCGGCAGATGCGTCAGCCCGATCCCGGTGCGCCGGGCGGCGGCGTCGATGCGCCAGGACAGCTCGGCCGGATCGGCATAGGTGCTACCGTCGGGCGCGTGGTGCAGGTAATGAAACTCGCAGACGCTGGTATAACCGGCCTTCAGCATCTCGACATAAAGCTGGGCCGCGATCGCTTCGATCTCGTCGGGGCCGAGCAGATTGGCGAAACGATACATGACCTCGCGCCAACTCCAGAAACTGCCGGGTGCGCCCTCGCCCCTCTCGGCCAATCCGGCCATGGCGCGCTGAAAGGCGTGGCTGTGCAGATTCGGCATGCCGGGCACGACCGGTCCGGCAAGCTGGCGCGCGGCATGCGGGCTGCCATTGATGGTGACGGCAGCGATATCGCCGGCCGAATCCAAGTCGATCCGGACATTCTCGGCCCAACCTTCGGGCAAAAGAGCCGTCCGGGCAAATAGCGCACGCATCGGGAGCCTCCGCTCGTCTCGTTTATCCTTGTGTAGAGCCGGGACGGGTATGCGGTCAAATCGGTCGTCGCGCCACCCTATTCAGATCTCGGGACATTCCCTATGCTCGGCCGATCATGATGCCGTGGGACGAACTGTGGATCGATGTCGATCTGGCGACGATGGCGCCGGGTGCCGACGCCTATGGTGCGATCCGTGACGGCGCGCTGGCGATTGCCGGCGAGACGATCGCATGGGTCGGGCGGCGGGATGCCTTGCCGGGCGAACCGAACAATCTGGCACCGGTCGTGCGGTCGGGTGGCGGGCGGTGGATGACGCCCGGCCTGATCGACTGCCACACCCATCTGGTCTTCGGCGGTGAACGATCGCGCGAGTTCGAATTGCGGCTTGGCGGAGCGAGCTACGAGGAAATCGCGCGGGCCGGTGGCGGCATCGTTTCGACCGTGGCCGCGACGCGGGCCGCTGACGAAGAAGTGTTGGTCGCGAGTGCGGCGCGCCGGCTCGGCGGCTTTCTGGCCGAGGGCGTCACGACAATCGAGATCAAATCTGGCTATGGGCTGGATTTGGACAGCGAACTCAAGATGCTGCGCGTTGCGCGGCGGCTCGGCGACATCCGGCCGGTCGATGTCCGGACGAGCTTTCTGGGCGCCCATGCCGTGCCGCCGGAATATGCCGACCGCCGGACGGCCTATCTCGATCTGCTCTGCGACGACATGATTCCGGCCGTGGCGGCGAGTGGCCTCGCCGATGCGGTGGACGGGTTTTGCGAAGGCATCGCCTTCACCCCGGCCGAAATTCGGCGGGTCTTCGCCGCTGCGGTCGCGCACGGCCTGAAGGTCAGGCTCCATGCCGATCAATTGAGCGATGGCGGCGGCGGTGCACTCGCCGCCGAGTTCGGCGCGCTTTCGGCCGATCATCTGGAATGGCTGAGCGCCGAAGGGGTCGCGGCGATGGCGGCGGCCGGCACGGTGGCCGTGCTGCTGCCCGGCGCCCATTATTTCCTGCGGGAAACCCATCGCCCGCCGATCGGAGCACTCCGCGCCGCCGGTGTCGGGATGGCGATCGCCTCGAACTGCAATCCCGGCTCGTCGCCGGCTTTGTCGCTGCTGCTGATGCTGTCGATGGCGTGTGCGCTGTTCCGCCTCACGCCGGAGGAGGCGCTGGCCGGGGTCACGCGCGAAGCGGCCCGCGCGCTGGGGCTCGCCGATCGCGGGCGGTTGGCCATCGGGTTGCGCGCCGATCTGGTGCTGTGGGACATCGCCCACCCAGCCGAATTGGCCTATTGGTTCGGCGGCAACCCGTGTGCCGCGATCATTCGGCGCGGGCGGCTCAGCCCAGCTGGCGCGCGTGATGCTCCAGATGATCGGCCACGAAGCTTTGGATGAACCAGTAGCTGTGATCATAGTCGCGCTGCCGACGGAGCGTCAGCACCTGCCCGGACGCCGCGGCGGCTTGTTCGAGCTGCTCCGGATGCAGCTGTGTCGCCAGAAACGTGTCGGCCGTACCTTGATCGACCAGGATCGGGCCGGGATAGGGGCGTTCGCGCATCAGCAGGCTGGCGTCCCAGCGGCTCCAGGTCGTACGATCCGCTCCCAGATAGTTACCGAATGCCTTCTCGCCCCACGGCACGGCCGCGGGATGGCAGATCGGGGCGAAAGCGGAGACGGATTTCCATGCCTGCGGATGGCGCAAGGCGCTCACCAGCGCGCCATGGCCGCCCATCGAATGCCCGAAAATGCCGCGCCGACCGGGCTCGGCCGGAAATTCCGCCTCGATCAAGGCGGGCAATTCGCGATTGACGTACTCGGACATCCGATAATGCCGGGCCCAAGGCTCGGCCGTCGCATTGAGGTAAAAGCCGGCGCCCTCGCCGAAATCCCAGTCAGCCTTGTCGCCGGGCAGGCCCAGCCCGCGCGGGCTGGTGTCGCAGGTGACGAGCATCAGGCCCAGCGCCGCGGCATGGCGCTGCGCCCCAGCCTTGATCATGAAGGTTTCCTCGGTGCAGGTGAGGCCGGCCAGATAATAAAGCGCCGGTACGGCACCACGCTCCGCTTGCGGCGGCACGAAAACACCGAAACGCATCCGGGTGCCGATTACCGTCGACTCATGGGCGTAGAAGCCCATCGTGCCGCCGAAGCAGCGCTGCTCGCTCAAGATCTCTATCGCCATTTCCGCACTCCTTCGCCCGCATTGATGCGATCCTAGCGAAATTGCCACCTGGGCGCCAGCGACGGGGACATTTCATCGCGCCGTGGTCGAGCGGCTTGGGATCGCTTTGCGCTTATGGCACAATGCACAGCATTACCGATTTCGATGAGGATACTCCGCTCGATGCGCTTTATGACTCTCTGCACCGTCAGCTTCATGCTGGGCGCGCTGTTCAGCGGCGCCGAGGCCGCCGCCGTTCTGAACCGCCCGCTTCCAGGCGGCGAGCCGGAAAGTCTCGACCCGCAGAAGACGGTCAGCACCTATCCCTGGGCGCTCCAGCGCGACCTGTTCATCGGCTTGATAACGCTGGACAATGACGGCAAGCTGGCGCCCGGCGTGGCGCAGAGCTGGGAGATTTCGACCGACGGCAAAAGCTGGGTGTTTCATCTTCGCCCGGATGCCAAATGGTCGAACGGCGACCCGCTTACCGCGGAAGATTTCGTCTACAGTTTTCGCCGACTGGTCGATCCGGCGACCGCCGCCGCCGACCCGTCGGACCTGACGCAGCTGGTGAATTATCGCGAAATCCAGAGCGGGCAGGAAAAGGATCTGACCAAGCTGGGCGTCGAGGCGCCGGACCCGCACACCTTGCACCTGACGCTGAGCGAGCCGCGGCTGATACTGCAATATCTGCTGACAGACCCGCAGCTTTTCCCCCTGCATCGCGCCTCGATCGAACGTTGGGGCAATGAATGGACCCGCCCTGGGCACATCGTCTCCAACGGCCCCTATGTCATGAAGGATTGGGTGCCGCAGGATCAGATCGTGATGGCGAAAAACCCCAATTTCTTCGACGCCGGGTCGGTCAGAATCGACGAGGTGCATTGGATCGGTGCCGCCGATTTCGACGCGGCGCTGAAGCGCTATCGTGCGGGTGAACTCGATTGGGTCGATATAAGGCGCTCGCATTACGCCTGGGCCAAGCAGAATATGGCCGATCAGTTGCATCATGCGCCGGCAAATTCATACACATTCCTGAACGTCAACATGACCAAGGGCGCATTGGCGGCCGATATTCGCCTGCGCGAGGCACTCAATTTGGCGATCGACCGTGATCTCCTGGTCGAAAAGATCAACCCGGTCGATCAGCAGCCGGCCTACAGCATCAACGCGCCCAGCCTCAGCAACTATACGACGCAACCGATGGCGATGAAGGACATGCCCCAATCCGAGCGGATTAAGCGCGCCACGGAACTGGTCGCCGCCGCGGGCTATGGGCCAGACCATCCGCTGAAACTGACCATCACCTATCCGACCGAAGAAAATTCACGCCAGGTTATGTTGGCGATCCGCCAGATGTTGCTGCCGATCGGCATCGAACTCACGCTCAACAATCTGGAATGGCAGGTCTATATCCGCGCTGTGAACACGCGCGATTTCGATATCGGCTTCATCGGCGCGGCCACGCAGTATGACGATTACGAAAATGGTCTCGACAATTACCGCAGCGACGCCGGCGACGGAAATTATTGCGGCTATCGCAGCGAAAAATTCGACGATCTGTTCCATCGCGGCGGGACGGCGACCGATCTCGACACCCGCCGGCACCTGTTGGAGGCGGCAGAGCGAACCCTGCTCGCCGATTATCCGGTGGTACCGCTGTATTTCGGGGTGACCAACCGCGTGGTCAGTCCAAAGCTCGCCGGCATCGTCGATGCCATTCAAGTGCCGCAAAGCCGCTATCTGTTCTTCAAAAGCTGATATCGCAGCCGAAGCGGCGCCGGGTCGGCCTTACGCCTTGACGTTGACCCCGACCGACGAGAGCGCGCCGATCAGCGTCGAGACTTGCGAAGAGAGACCGGCGAGTGCCGCGGCGTCGGCGGCGCTAGGGGCCGACGCATTGCCGATCGTGGATTGCGTGCCGGGGCCAAGGGTGGTCGACACGGTGCGCTTGAAGATCGCCTGACCGACCGGGGTCAGCCCGTACGTGGCACCGGTCGGCGCCGGCGCACCAGCGGGTGTTTCGACCGAAAGCAATTTGATCCAGTGCAGATTCTGGAGATTCGTGACCGTGGTCGGCGCCGTGCCGTTCGCGTTCCACGGGATCAGCAACGAATTGCCCGCGGTTTGGCCGATCGACGCGATCACATTGTGATCGACGGTCGATAATTCCCCGGCAGACAGCGCATTGATCGTCGGCGACGACGACACCGCGGCGTTGCTGGCGCTTATGATATCGAGAGGGCCGAACGTATCGCTGTTCCCGGATGCGAGGATCGATGCGGCATTGCCGTTGTTCGAACTGCCCAGGATCGAAATCAGCGACAGCCCCAACTCTCCGGTCGCCGGGAAAGGGCTGAAAAAGGAACCGGAGATTTCGGTCATCGGATACGACTTTCAGTGCGTTTTCCGGATCGGTCGGAAATATTCAGGCGAGTCCAAAACCGAGGATAGCGGTCAACTCTTTAAGGAATCCATAACACGGTTCGCCAACCCGCCATTTCGGTCTATCGCGTTCCTATCCGATCGCGGCCAGCCTTTCGATGAACCGTTCCTTCCGCGCGTGCCGATCGCGGATCGTGCGAAAGCGACGATGGAATTCGTCAATCGTCCCCAATTTTTCGGCGAGCACCCTGAGATCGGACAGCAAGGCCGCCGCCTTGTCGTAGCTGGTCGAGTTGCGACGCTCAATTTCGTCCTCGACCTCGCGCCAGACACTTTCACCCCGGCGCCGGAGCGCTTCGAGACGGGCATGACGGACTCTGTCGGCGATATCCGCCTGCCGCTGCCGTTCCACGGCCGCCTTGTTTGCCTCGGCATACTCACGGGCGAGACGGATGGCGTCGGCACGGGCGCGCAATTCGCCAACGTTCCGCGCGGCGGCCACCGGCACTCCGGCTTCCCGATCCTTCCGAACGCTGGCCCGCAGCTCGGCCGCCACATGCGGATCGCCGTCGAACAAACGGACGAGGAACCCGGTCTTGGCGCGATCGGGCATCGCCGCGATCACATTGCGGATCACCTCGGGAGAGGGCCTGTCCTCGCTCACACCGCCGGGGTTTTCGGCAGCCGCCTGAATGAGATCCGGGTCGATCCCGAAGAAATTGGCGAACGCTTCGAGCGCGTCGGTTATCGGCCCGATTCCCGGCATGGGCTCCGGTGCGTCCGCCTCGAAACAATCGGCCTCAACCGCAGTGAGCCAGAGGAGATAGAACAGCCGCAGGTCACCCGAAAGCAATTCGGCCCGAAGCGGAGCCAAGGCTGCGAGCCAACCGGAGTCGTCATCCCGGCCGGCGACCTCGATCTCGTCGCGCGCGATGTCCAACACCAGGTTATCGTCGGCCTGTGTGAGCTTGACGCAATCGACCTCGCCCAGAAAGGCGTCGAGCCGGTCGCGGTCGATCAGCCGCGCCGGCACTCTGATCATCAAGCGACGCGAACCCCAATTCGCCAGATAGAGGTGCAAATCGAAGCAGCGCGCCATGAGTTTGGTCGGATCGCCCTTGAAGTCGCCCCATTCATAGGAGTTGGAGAAACTCGTTGCCGTGATCCGCGCCCGCGTCGATAGATCCCGAAGGGCCTGACGATCCGCCGCCGTGAGCGGGCGATCGATGGCTTGAAACTCGTAATACTGGTATTCGCTCATCGCTGCGGTGGCTCTGTTGATAGATTGAAAGATATGGCGTCTCGGCGAGGCCGGTCGCCGGATCAGATTGGATACCTTTGTGTCACAGGGCAGCAGAGAATTGCATCAACGAATGGCGGCAATCCGGCCGGCGCCGCGCCGACAGGCCCGCCATAGCGCGATGGGTCGGCATAGTCCGTCTTCATCAAGCGTGGCCCGCCATTCTGCGGCGTCCAGCGGGCTTCGCAGGACTTGCCCCGACCTCTCATTCGAAGCAGGATGCGCGCCGAAACCCCGGCGGTCAACCGTCCACATTCCCCCACGGCGACGACCACAGGCGTTTGTTGCCAAACGCCTGGTAAGCCCGTCGCGGATCAACGGACGGCGCAGAACGAAAAGAAGAGTTGAATGCCCATCCTGAGTTGGCTTACCCGAGACGATGATATCCGTGCCGCCCAGCATGTACCGTACCGCCTGTTGGAGGAAGCGCCCGCGCTGTCGGCCGGCGATCCGGCAACGGGAAACATGCTGATCCAGGGCGACAATCTCGACGCGCTGAAAGCGCTTCTACCATTCTACGCCGGGCAGGTGAAATGCGTCTATATCGACCCACCGTACAATACGCGGTCGGCGTTCGAGCATTATGATGACAACCTCGAACACACGCAGTGGCTGTCAGTGATGTGGCCACGGCTTGAAATTCTCCGCGACCTTCTTTCAGAGGACGGCTCAATCTGGGTGTCGATTGACGACAATGAGGGGCACTATCTCAAAGTGCTGATGGACGAGGTGTTTGGCCGGTCCCGCTTCGTCGCAAACGTCGTCTGGCAGAAGAGAACTTCGCGTGAAAATCGTGCAGCGATTGGCTCCGCACACGACCATATCCTGCTCTATGCGATGGCAGGAGATTTGTGTTGGAAAGAGACGCGAAACCTACTTCCCGATTCACAAAATGGCTATTCCAATCCCGATGCCGACAAGCGAGGTCGCTGGCGCTCTGTGCCATTCAGCGCGCAAGGATTTCGGAAAAATCAGATGTACACGATAGTTAGCCCAACTGGTGTTTCACTGGACCCGCCAAAGGGACGGTGTTGGGGTGCGACCGAGCCGGAATTCATCAGGCTACGGGACGTAGAAAAGCGGGTCTATTTTCCGAACGGCGGCAACGGCAGACCACGGATTAAGAAATTTCAGTCAGAAGAGACCGGGCTGGTGCCAATGACGTGGTGGGACGCGTATAATTTTGGAGACAATCAGCAAGCTAAAAAGGAAAATCTTGAACTGTTTCGCAATGACGAAGCCTTCGGCACGCCAAAGCCAGAGAAGCTACTTGAGAAGATAATCCACATCGCCACCACCCCCGGCGATCTCGTCCTCGACTCCTTTCTCGGCTCCGGCACTACGGCCGCCGTCGCGCACAAAATGGGACGCCGCTATATCGGCATCGAGATGGGCGAGCACGCCGTCACGCACTGCGCGCCACGCCTGAAGAAGGTCATCGACGGCGAACAGGGCGGCATCTCCGAAAGCGTCGCATGGAAGGACGGCGGCGGGTTTCGCTTCTATCGGCTCGGGCCGCCGGTGTTCGACGAGGACGGGCATATCCGCCGGGATATCTCCTTCCCGGTGCTGGCCGCGCATATCTGGTTCAGCGAGACGACAACGCCATGGGCCGCGACCGAGCGGACACCGTTCCTCGGCCTTCACGACGGCCGGGCCTTCGCGCTGCTCTATAACGGCATCCTGGGCGATAAGCGGCCGGATGGCGGCAACGTACTGACGCGCGCGACGCTGGCACTGATTCGCGCCGCCATCGCCCAAGCCGATCCCGCCTTCGCCGGATCGGTCACGGTTTATGGCGAGCAATCGCGTATCACCGCGCCGACGCTGGACCGCGAGGCGGTAACATTCAAACAGACGCCCTACGACGTCAAAGCCCGGCGCTGAGGAACGGTCATGAAGCTCAAACAATATCAGAGCGACACGCTCATCATGCTTCGCCGCTTTCTGGAAGAGGCGCGCGTCGCCGGTCCAGAGCGCGCCTATGACAATGTCACGAAGACACCGGAGCAGGCGAAGCGGCTGGGCCGCTACCGCACGGAGTACACAGCACTCGATGGGTTGCCGGGCGCGCCCTATGTCTGCCTGCGGCTGCCGACCGGCGGCGGCAAGACCATTCTGGCGGCGCATGCCATCGGTGTGGCACGCGACGCCTGGGTGGAAAAGGATTATCCGTTGGTGCTGTGGCTGGTGCCGTCGAACACCATCCGGCTGCAAACGGTCGAGGCACTGCGCAACACGCGCCACCCCTACCGTCAGGCGCTCGACGAACAGTTCGAGGGCCGGGTTCGGGTCTTCGATATCACCGATTTCACGACGATCCGACCGCACGACGTTCGCGACAATGCCTGTATCGTCGTCGGCACCATTCAGACCTTGCGGGTGACCAACACCGAAGGCCGCAAGGTCTATGCGCATAACGAAAACATGGAACCGCATTTCAGCGCGGTTCCAAAGACCATGGCCGGGCTGGAGCAAATCAACGGCGCCACGGAGGCGACGGGCAACCCGCGCTTTTCGTTCGCCAATCTGCTGCACGTCCATCGGCCGCTGATGATCGTGGACGAGGCACACAACGCGGTGACGGGCCTGACGCGCGACATGCAGATTCGGGTCAATCCCTGCGCCATCATCGAGTTCACCGCGACCCCGCGCTTCAACTCGAACATTCTGCACAGCGTCACGGCGCAGGAATTGAAGGCGGCGGAGATGATTAAGTTGCCGATCATCCTGGCCGAACATGATAGCTGGCAAACAGCGGTGAACGGCGCAATCGCCAGCCGCGCGGCGCTGGCGGAGGCGGCGACGGGCGAGACGGATTATATCCGCCCGATCGTCCTGTTCCAGGCGCAGCCCCGCAATCAGGAGGTCACGGCCGAGGTGCTGAAGAAGCATCTGATGGAGGTCGAACAGATTCCGGAGGAGCGGATCGCCGTCGCCACCGGGGACCAGCGCGAGTTGGACGGTATCGACCTGTTCGACCCCAGATGCCGCATCGAATACGTCATCACCATTGAGGCGCTGAAGGAAGGCTGGGATTGCTCCTTCGCCTATGTGTTTTGCTCGGTCTCGCGCATCCAGAGTGCCACCGACGTGGAGCAGTTGCTCGGCCGCGTACTGCGAATGCCCTACGCGCATCGGCGCAAGGCCGACGCCCTGAACCGGGCGTTTGCCCACGTCTCCGAGCCGTCGTTCGGGGCCGCCGCGTCAGCGTTGGCCGACAAGCTGGTGGCGATGGGCTTTGATGAGCAGGACGCGAAAGACGCCATCGAGCCGGCGCAAGGCCATTTGGACGATACCGGCCTGTTCGCCCCGCGCGGGCGGGCCGCACCGGTGTTCCGCCATACCGTGGCGGCGACCGCGGATGTCACCGCAGCCCTTGCGTCGGTCGCCAAGAGTGGCGGCATCTCGGTCGTCGCCACGGACGGCGGGACGGTCGAGATTGCAGTGACGGGCCGCATCGCGGCCGAGTTGGAGGCGGTAATTTCCGCCGCCATCCCCGCCCCCGCACGTCAGGGCTTCGCGGAGGCCGTCGGGAAATATCGCGTCTCGATCAAGGACCAGCTTACGCCCGCCGAGCAGGGCGAGATTTTCCGCGTCCCGCGCCTGGTCACGGAGATTCAGGGCGACTTCGAGTTCGCCGATGTGGACGTGTTCATGGAATTCCATGACTGGTCGCTTGCCGCGCATCCGGCGCGATTGGATGAAGCGGCGTTCGCCATCCGCGAGACGGCGCGCAGTTTTGAAATCGACTTGGACGGAAACCGGATCACCTACCAGTTCGCCAGCGAGGATGAACAACTGGCGCTTGATGTGGATGTCGACGGTTGGTCGCCGCAAAACCTCGTGCTGTGGCTGGATCGCCAGTTACGCCAGCCGGACATTCATCAATCCGACCTGCTGAGGTGGCTGAGTGATTGCATCGGTCATCTGGTGGGACCGCGCAAAATCCATATCGCTGCGCTCATGCGGACCAAGTTCATTCTCGCCCGCAAGCTGAACGAACGCCTCGCCTCGGCGCGTCTGGCCGAACAAAAGATGGTTTACCAGTGCTACTTGTTCGCGCCGGAAGCCCGCGTTCAGGTGTCATTCGAAAAAGGCTTCCAGTTCCGTGACGGCATGTACCGGGACGTGAAGAAGCAGCGCGGCGGACGCTGGAAGCCGCGTAACCATTTCCTGGGGGCCGATGGCTTGCCGGCATTCGATGGCGCCGAAGACGGCGAGGAATTCCAGTGCGCACAGGCCGTCGACAGCCTGCCCGAGATAAAATTCTGGCTGCGGAACGTGGCAAGGCATGCCGAGTCATTCTGGCTGCCGACCGCCACGGACAAGTTCTATCCCGACTTTGTGGCTCTGCTGATGGATGGCCGCATGATGGTGGTCGAATATAAGGGCGCGCTTTTGGCGGGCGACGGCGTGGACGACACAAACGAGAAACGCGCCATTGGCCGCCTATGGGAGCAGACCAGCGGCGGCAAAGGCTTGTTCATGATGGTCGAAAAGCGGCTCGGCGACCGGGATATGCGTGGGCAGCTTCAGGATAAGATCGCTGGATAACGGGCGCGGCCGGGGGGCCAGATCATAAGGCCGCGGCGTTGATGGGGTGGACGGATTCCATCCCACCGACGCTGGCGCATACGCTGACGCCGACGGGCGTTGTTGACAAGCCTCGGCAAAAATGCGACCCAACGCAGGCCATTGAGCCTCGTGGGAGAGACCGGTCGAACGGCCGGCACCGAAGGAGCAACCGCCCCGGAAACTCTCAGGTACCCAGGACCGCGGGGGGACGGCGACTCTGGAAAGCAGGTCCGGCGGCAGCTTGTCGCACGGGCCTCACCGACGAGGTAAGCCGGCGTGCCGGCCAATCTTTCAGGTTCTCAGGACAGAGGGGGCATTTGTCGCTCATATGCGGCGGGTGCGGACCATTCTGACTCGTGGGAACCTCTATGACCGTTGCTGAACCAGTGCTTCGCACCCCGCTTTACGCGCTTCATCAGGAACTTGGCGCCAAATTCGTGCCGTTTGCCGGCTACGAGATGCCGGTGCAATATCGCCTGGGCGTACTGGGTGAGCATCTGCATTGCCGCACGAAGGCGGGGCTGTTTGATGTCTCGCATATGGGGCAATTGCGGCTCCACGGTGCGGCCCCGGCGCGGGCGCTCGAAACCTTGGTGCCGGGCGAGATCCAGGCGCTGAAAACTGGCCGGACGCGCTATACGCTGCTGACCAACGGGGCCGGCGGCATTCTCGACGATCTGATGGTGACCAATCTGGGCGATCATCTGTTCCTGGTGGTCAATGCCGGCACCAAGCACGCCGATATCGCCCATTTGAGCGCCCACCTCGCCGGGCAAGTCACCATTGAGCCCCTGCCCTCGCGCGCCTTGATGGCGCTTCAGGGGCCGGCGGCGGTTTCGGTGATGGCGCGGCTGGCGCCCGACTTGGCCGCCATGCCGTTCATGAGTGCGCGGGCCGTGACGATCGCCGGCCATGAGTGCTTCGTCACCCGCTCCGGCTATACCGGTGAGGATGGCTGGGAAATTTCGGTCGAGGACGACGCGGCCGAGAGTCTCGCGCGGTGCCTTTTGGCCGAGCCGGAGGTAGCGGCGATCGGGCTGGGCGCGCGCGATTCCCTGCGCCTCGAAGCGGGCCTCTGCCTCTATGGCCATGATATCGACGAGACCACCACGCCGATCGAAGCCGGGCTCGACTGGGCGATCGGCAAGCGCCGCCGCGCTGAAGGTGGGTTTCCCGGCGCCGAAATCATTCTGCGCCAGCTAGCCGATGGTCCGGGCCGCTGCCGCGTCGGCATCCTGCCCGAAGGCAAGGCGCCGGCCCGCGAACATACCGAGATCCAGGCGGGCGGCGCCCGGATCGGCGAGATCACCAGCGGCGGCTTCGGGCCCTCGGTCGGCGGGCCGATCGCGATGGGCTATGTCGCCGCATCGCACGCCGCCGCCGGCACCGCGGTCGAACTCATGGTCCGCGGCACGCCACGCCCGGCGCGGATCGCCGACATGCCCTTTACCCCACATCGCTATTTCCGCGGCTGAGTCCATTCTGAGGAGCGTCAAATGACCGAAATCCGTTACGCCAAGAGCCATGAGTGGATCCGCATCGACGGCACCAGCGCCACGGTCGGGATCACGCCCTATGCCGCCGAGCAGTTGGGCGATGTCGTGTACGTCGAACTGCCGGCGGCCGGCCGCGAACTGGTTAAGGGCAAGGAAGCCGCCGTCGTCGAATCGGTCAAGGCAGCGAGCGAGGTCTATGCCCCGGTCTCGGGCACCGTGACCGCCTCGAACGACCAACTCGCCGATCAGCCGGCGCTGGTCAATGAGGATGCGGCCGATGCCGGCTGGTTCTTCAAGATGGAGATCGCCGATCCGAGCGAGTTGTCCGATCTGCTCGATCAGGCGGCCTATGATGCGATGGTGGCGGAGCTGCATTGATGCGCTATCTGCCGCTGACCGAGACCGAACGCACCGAGATGCTGGCCGCGATCGGCGTGCCGTCGGTCGATGCGCTGTTCCAGGACGTGCCGCGCGCGGCATGGCGCGACGAACCGTTCGATCTGCCGCCGCATCAGGGCGAAATCGAGGTCGAGCGCGCGCTGGGCGCTCTCGCCCGGCGCAACATGACGGCCGGCTCGGTGCCGAGTTTCCTCGGTGCCGGCGCCTATCGCCACCATGTGCCGGCCGCGGTCGACAGCCTGATCCAGCGCGGCGAGTTCCTGACCTCCTACACGCCCTATCAGCCCGAGGTCAGCCAGGGCACGCTGCAATATCTCTTCGAATTCCAGACCCAGGTGGCGCTGATCACCGGCATGGATGTAGCGAACGCCTCGATGTATGACGGCGCCAGCGCCACCGCAGAGGCGGTGCTGATGGCCAACCGCATCACGCGCCGCAAGCGCGCCGTACTGTCGGGCGGCTTGCATCCGCATTACCGCGAGACGGTCGAGACCCATGCCCGCTTCGCCGGATTCGGCATGACCGCGGCACCGCCCGATGCCGAAGGCAGCGAAGATCTCAGCGGCGCGATCGACAAGGATGTCTCGGCGATCGTCGTGCAGAATCCGGATTTCTTCGGCCGGGTGCGCGATTATTCTGCGCTGGCCGAAGCGTGCCACGCGGCCGGCGCGCTGCTGATCGTCGCCGTGACCGAAGTGGTCTCGCTCGGTGCCGTGATGCCGCCGGGCGAGATGGGCGCCGATATCGTGGTGGCCGAGGGCCAGTCGGTCGGCAATGCCCTGAATTTCGGCGGCCCCTATCTCGGGTTGTTTGCGACCCGCGACAAATATGTCCGCCAGATGCCGGGCCGGCTCGCCGGTCAGACGCTCGATGCGGATGGGCGACGCGGATGGGTGCTGACGCTGTCGGCCCGCGAGCAGCATATCCGCCGCGACAAGGCGACCAGCAACATCTGCACCAATTCCGGGCTGTGCGCGCTCGCCTTCACGATCCATATGAGTCTGCTGGGCGAGACCGGCTTTACCGGGCTGGCCGATCTCAACCACGCCTATGCCGTGCAACTGGC
>JAXDMU010000362.1:0-8552 GCA_034665905.1 Aliidongia sp.
TTTCATCACGCGGCCGAGACTTTCGACGTTTTCACCGCCGACCGCGGGCACCCGGCGTCGGCCCTGACGCAGACCTGCTTTAAGATCTTCCCCATGGCGGTGTTGGGCGTACCGACCGATGCGCTAATCGATATCGGCATGCTGTTCGCCGTGATCAATTATCTCAACCATTCCCGCATCGATTGGGATTTCGGTTGGTTCGGCCGCTATGTGATCCAATCACCGCGCCATCATCAACTGCACCACAGCCTCTCGCACCGTCCATGCAATTTCAGTGTCTGTCCGCTGTGGGACCGGTTGGGTGGGACCTGGCAGGATGTCACGCCGCAGCCGATAACGCTCGGAACCTCGGAGCCCTATCGGCATGGCGCTTTCATCTTGCTGGATATACTGCGCGACTACCGGGATTTTTTGCACGGCCTGATGCTTGGCGGCCGGCAGTTGGCGGCGGCGATTGGACGCAGGAAGCCGGGGATGCCGCCCGATCACGCGGACGAAGGGATGCGGCCCGCGGCCGATGCCGCCGATGGGCACACGGCAATCGGCTGAGGCGCAGCTACGTGTCCGGTGCCACCAACGACGGAACCGCATCGCGGGCTGAAGTGTCCTTCCACGATGGGCGTCTCCGGCGGCCCATCCGACCCCAGGTTCCTTCTCACCAGCAGGCCCTTCATGAAGATTGCTCAGGTATCATCGCTGATGGAAGCCGTGCCGCCGAAATTCTATGGCGGGACCGAACGGATTGTCGCCCATTTGACCAACGAGTTGGTCGATCTCGGGCATGATGTCACGCTGTTCGCGAGCGGCGACAGCCGCACCAAGGCAAAGCTGGTAGCAGCCTGGCCGCACGCCCTGCGGCTCGCTACCGATATGCGCGACTATCTGGCGCCCCATATCATTTTGCTGGAAATGCTGGCGCGTCGCGCCGCGGATTTCGACATTATTCATCTGCACATCGATTATCTGAGCTATCCGATGCTGTGCCGGCTCAATGTACCGTTCGTCAGCACATTGCATGGCCGCCTCGATCTGCCCGAATTGCAGTCGGTCTATGAAACCTTTTGCGATGTGCCGGTCGTCTCCATCTCGGATTCGCAGCGGAGGCCGATGAAATCCGCCAATTTCGTCGATACGATCTATCACGGCTTGCCGCACGATCTGTTTCACCAAGGGCCAGGTCAGGGCGGATATCTTGCTTTCATCGGGCGCATTTCCCCGGAAAAGGCACCCGATGCGGCGATCCGGATCGCCCAGGCGGCCGGAATGAAGATCAAGATCGCGGCGAAGATCGACAAGAGCGATCAGGCCTATTTCGATGAATGCATCAAGCCGCTGATGTCGCTGCCGCATGTTGAGTTCATCGGCGAGGTCGATGAGTTTCAAAAGATCGAGTTTCTCGGCAATGCCGCGGCATTGCTGTTTCCCATAGCCTGGGACGAGCCGTTCGGGCTGGCGATGATCGAGGCCATGGCCTGCGGCACGCCGGTGATCGCGATACGCCGCGGTTCGGTGTCCGAGGTGGTCGATGACGGCATCACCGGCTTCGTCGTCGAGGCGGAAGCGCAAGCGATCGCCGCGGTCCATCGGGTGCCGGAACTCGATCGAAGCCGGGTCCGTCAGGTCTTCGATGAAAAATTCACCGCGCGCCGGATGGCGGAGGATTATCTGCGTGTCTACCGGCGCCTGACCGCCGCCGTGCGCCAACCGGCACAGCTCAAGCTAGCCTGATGGCGGGTGAGCAGCACGAGGAGGACGCAAAACCGTCTGGTGCGGACGTCGAAGTTTCGCCCTACTATATTTCCGCGGCGACCGCAGGCGCCGCCCAGCGGCCCCGCATCCTGAAACAAGGCGACGCCTTTGCCGTGCTGGATGATTTCGGCAACGCCCAGGCATCCGGTCCGGCGACGCAGGGGCTGTTCTTCGAAGATACGCGATATCTGGCGCAATTGCTGTTGACGATCAACGGCGTGCGGCCGCTGCTGCTGTCGTCGTTCGTAACCGAGGACAACAGCGCCCTTGCGGCCGACCTGACCAATCCGGATCTGGTCGCGCCGGACGGGAGCGCGATGGCGAAGGATACCATCCATATTTGCTGCGCGACCATACTCGGCAACGACGCGCTGTTCCAGACCCTGACCCTCCGG
Source organism: Aliidongia sp. (assembly GCA_034665905.1). GTDB lineage: Bacteria > Pseudomonadota > Alphaproteobacteria > ATCC43930 > CGMCC-115725 > JAXDMU01. The sequence continues at coordinate 2,145 of JAXDMU010000362.1, forward strand.
AATTTCGGCCATCATGCGCTGTCCTTCCGGCTGGAGGTCTGTTTCACCACCGATTTCGCCGACATCTTCGAAGTCCGCGGCGCCAGCCGCAAGCAGCGCGGCGAGATGCTGGCGGATGAGGAACGGCCGGATGGCATCGTGCTGGCCTATCGCGGGCTCGACGGCATCGCGCGGCGCACCAGCCTGACATTCGACCCGGTACCGCAACGGGTCGGGCGACGGCGGCGGGCGTGGGATCTCTCGCTCGCCGCGGCCGAAACCCAGACGCTGCACATCACCGTCCGCTGCGACCGCGACGGCCGGCCGGTGGCACCACACCCACTCGCCCAGGTCGTCGCAGCGGCCACACGGCACCGTGCGGATCGTCATGCTGCCGTCGCCCATATCTTCACGAGCAATGAAAGCTTCAACGATTGGGTCAGCCGGTCTCGCGCCGATCTGGAAATGCTGGTGACCGAAACCCCCTACGGCCCCTATCCCTATGCTGGAATCCCGTGGTTTTCCACTGCGTTCGGCCGGGACGGCATCATCACCGCATTGCAATGCCTGTGGGCCGATCCGACGCTGGCCGCCGGCACGCTGCGCTTTCTGGCGGCACATCAGGCGACCGCGCTCGATCCCAAGGCCGATGCCGAACCGGGCAAGATCCTGCATGAAACCCGCAAGGGCGAAATGGCGATTCTGGGCGAGGTGCCTTTCGCCCGGTACTATGGCGGCGTCGATTCGACGCCACTCTTCGTCGTATTGGCCGCCGCCTATTACCGCCGAACCGGTGATCTGGCGTTCATACGAACCCTGTGGCCGAAAATTCAGGCGGCGCTCGATTGGATGACCCGCTATGGCGATCTCGATGGCGACGGGTTTCTCGAATATGACCGCAAATCGGTCAACGGCCTGATCAATCAAGGTTGGAAGGACAGCAGCGACTCGATCTTCCACGCCGACGGCCGCTTGGCGGAAGCACCGATCGCGCTGGCCGAGGTTCAGGCTTATGCCTATGCCGCCTATATCGGGGCGGCCGACCTCGCCGTTCATTTGGGCGAACGGGATCACGCCTTGGCGTTGCGGCACGCGGCAGAACACCTGCGCCGGAAATTCGAGCAAGCGTTCTGGCTGGAAGATCTGGGCACCTATGCCCTGGCGCTCGACGGTGCCAAACAGCCTTGCCGGGTCGCGACGTCGAATGCCGGTCACGTGCTGATGGGCGGGCTGGCGTCGCCCGAGCGGGCCGCCCGCGTCGCGACCCGTCTGGTTTCGCCGGCGTCCTTCTCGCAATGGGGGATCCGCACCGTCGAGACGACGGAGGCGCGTTACAACCCGATGTCCTATCATAACGGCTCCGTCTGGCCCCACGACAATGCCTTGATCGGACTGGGCTTTGCGCGCTACGGCCTGCAACGGTCGCTGCTGGCGGTCATGACCGGAATGTTCGACGCCTCGCTGTTCACGGCCGACCACCGGCTACCCGAACTGTTTTGCGGCTTCGAACGGCGACCGGGCTCGGCCCCGACCTCCTACCCGGTCGCCTGCGTTCCGCAAGCCTGGTCGTCTGCCACGGTGTTCGGGCTAATGGGCGCGCTGCTCGGCATTTCCTTTCACCATTCGGCAAAGCAGATCCGGCTGACCCGTCCGGTGCTGCCCGCCTGGATGGATGAGTGCCGGATTTCCAATCTTCGTCTGGGCGATGCCGATGTGGATATCGAGCTATGGCGTCACGGCGAAGATGTCGCTCTGCATGTCGTGCGCCGCTCCGGCGTCATCGAGGTCGCGGTCATCAACTGATCGGCTTGCGGCTGTCCGCATTTTCCTACTCGAAGCACATGAAGGTGGAAGAAAGCATGCCGTTGCCCCGCTATGCCTCGGGAGGGCCTACCCGGTTTTTGCTTCACTATGCCGGTCGCCGCCTCGGCAGCCATTTGATTGTGCTGGTGGCGGTCTTGGCCGCCGTCGGCTGTGCCATCGGTGCGCAGTATGGCGTCAAGAATCTGGTCGACGCGCTGAGCAGTCCCGAGGTCGGGGATACGCGGCTTTGGGCCGCGGTGGCAATGCTGCTGGGCCTCGTCGCCGGCGACAATCTCCTGTGGCGGGTCGCCGGCTGGGCCGCCACCTATGCCTTCGTATCGGTCGGCGGCGATTTGCGCCTGGATCTCTTCGATCATCTGTCGGGCCATGGCACGCGATATTTCGCTGACCAATTCCCCGGTGCACTCGCCGGCCGGATTTCGACCGCGGCCAACACCGCATGGACCATCGAAAATTCGCTGACCTGGACCACGATTCCGCCAGCCACGGCGGTCGTCAGCAGCATAGCGCTGCTGGCGACGATCAACTGGCCGATGACGGTTGTGTTGTTTGTCATCATCGCCGTCCTGGCCGCAATCATCGCCAAGCTCGCGGCCCAAGGCCACGACCTGCATGCACACTTTGCGTGGCGGGCCGCGTCGGTCAGCGGCGATATCTCCGATGTCGTCAGCAACATGAATCTGGTTCGTGCCTTCGGCGCGGCCAAGCGCGAGCAGGATCGGCTGTCGCGCAAGATCGCGCGGGAAATGTCGGCGCAGCGTGCCAGCCTGCGTTCGCTCGAACGCCTGCGCCTGATTCACGCTTTTTCGGTCTTTGTCGTCACGGCGTGTGTGCTTGTCTGGGCGGTCGAACTCTGGCTGCAAGGTCAGATCACGACCGGCGACGTCGTGCTTACCACCACGCTCGGATTCACCGTTCTACACGCCTCGCGCGATCTGGCGATGGCCCTGGTCGAGTTGATCCAGCAGTTCGCCAAGCTGGGCGAGGCGGTGGCCGTGCTGGGGTTGCCGCACGAGATGCGCGATTGTCCGGATGCGCAGTCGCTGATTGATCTGGGCGGCGGCGTCACGTTCGAGGGCGTCTCTTTCGATTATCCCAGCGGCGCGCCGGTCCTGCGGAATTTCGATTTGCGCGTTCCGGCCGGGCAGAAAATCGGGCTGGTCGGCCGATCCGGTGCCGGGAAATCGACGATCCTGGCGTTACTGCAACGGCTGTACGATCCGGCCGGCGGCCGGCTGCTGATCGACGATCAGGACATCGCTCGAGTGACCCAGGAAAGCCTGCGCAAGATGGTCGCGGTCGTCCAGCAGGACATTTCGCTATTCCACCGCTCCGCCCTGGAAAATCTGCGCTATGGCCGGCCCGACGCCGATGACAATGCGGTTTATCGGGCCGCCGAGGCCGCATGCTGCACCGAATTCATCGATCGCCTGCCCGAAGGGTTCAACACCATCGTCGGTGAACGCGGGTTGAAGCTGTCGGGCGGCCAACGCCAGCGGCTGGCGATCGCCCGCGCCTTTCTTCAGGACGCACCGATCATTCTGCTCGACGAGGCAACCTCCTCCCTCGACACCGAATCCGAGCAAGAGATCCAGGAAGCGTTGATGCGGTTGGTGAAGAGCCGAACCGTCATCGCCATCGCCCACCGGCTTTCGACCCTGCATGCCTTCGATCGGATCATCGTACTGGATCGCGGGCGCATCATCGAAGACGGCCCGCCGGAGGAACTGCTGCGGCAAAACGGGCATTACCGCCGCATGTATGCCCGGCAATTCGCCATGTCGGAGAAGCAGCCATGACCCGGTTGATGGTCCTTGCATTGCTGGCGGCGTTGCAGGCGATGCCGGTTTCGATCTGTGCCCAGGAGACGAACCCGCCGCCGCCCAATGTCGAACCTGTTCCCAAAGACATCGCCCTTTCGATCCTGGGCAAGAAGGTCTTGGGACCGGCCGGCGAGGATATGGGCCGGGTGATCGATCTGCTGCTGGATCGTGAAGCGCATATCCACGCGGTGGTGATCGATTTCGGCGGGTTTCTCGGTGTCGGCAGCCGCAAGATCGCGATCGATTGGCAACTGGTCCGCTTCGTGCCGGACAATGCGGACGGCCCGATCGCGCTCAACCTCGGCAAGCTCGAGATCCAGGCTGCCCCGGAATACAAAGGCACCGCACAGCCGCCGATGATGGTCGCGCCGATTCCGTCCGATGCAGATCCCGGTCCGTGACGGCGACTCCGGCTTGCGCGGTCCCCGCGCGACGGAGACGCCGTCCACCCTTGATCCGGCCGCCGAACGCGGCCTTGATGGCCTAAACCTGTTCGTCGCCAATATCCAGACCGGCTTCGGTCCGTTCGTCGCCGTGTTTTTGACGAGTGAGGGCTGGACGCAGACCGCAATCGGCTTCGCACTCAGCATCGGCACCGTGACGGCGATGGCGAGCCAGGTTCCGGCCGGGGCGTTGGTCGATGCCGTCCGACGCAAGACCGCCGTCGCTCTGTTCAGCCTGCTCGCCTTCGCTGGCAGCGCCCTGATGTTCGCGATCTGGCCGACCGTGCTATCGGTCTATCTGGCGGAGATTCTTCACGGCTTTTCCAGTTGCACGCTGGGTCCGGCGATCGCGGCGCTCAGCTTGCTCGTCGTCGGATCGGCCTCGCCGGGCGCGAGGCTCGGCCGCAACGTCCGTTTCGCCTCGATCGGCAACGGCGTCGGTGCCATGCTGATGGGCATGTGCGGCTATTACCTGCCTGAGCGTTTCGTGTTTTTCCTGACCGCGGCCCTGATCATGCCTGCCTTGGGTACCTTGATCCCGCTCGCACGGTTCGAGGCGGCGTTGCCCGGAGGCCGCACAGCACAAAAAGGGCCTGCGGCGGCCGATCCGCCGCGGCCGACCATTCGCAGCGTCCTGGGCCGCCGCAGCCTGTGGCTCTTCGCCTCGTGCGCCGCCCTCTTCACACTGGGCAACGCGGCCCTCCTGCCGCTGGCCAGCACGACCCTGACCAAGCGGGCGACCAGCGAGGCCAATCTGTTCATCGCCCTCTGTATCGTGCTGCCCCAGATCCTGGTGGCCATGCTGTCGCCCTCGGTCGGGCGCCTGGCCGACCGTTATGGCCGCCGCATCATGATGATTGTGGCCTTCGCGTCGCTGGCCCTGCGCGCCTTTCTGTTCGCCTGGATCGGCGATCCGGCGCTGGTCGTGACCTTTCAGGCGCTCGATGGCATCGCGGGCGCCTGCTTCGGCGTCATGGTACCGCTTGTGACGAACGACATTGCCGGCAAATCCGGTCGCTTCAATTTCTGCCTGGGGCTGGTCGGCTTCGCCATGGGAATCGGCGCGACGATCAGCACCAGCCTCGCCGGCTGGATCGCCGATACTTTCGGCGAGGCGGCGGCGTTTCTTACCTTCGCCGCCATCGCCGCTGCCGGCGTTCTTCTGGTCTGGACGGCGCTGCCGGAAACGCTCGCCAAACAGGCGCGGGCGATGTAACGGCGTGCCGAACGCCGCTACCCCCGGATGGGCGGATAAACCCAGGCAGAACCCGCCCATATCCACGTCGACCCGATCCGCTGCCCTCTCGTCACGGGCACAGCTTTTTCAGCATGTCGGTCACTTCCCGGCTTCGATATGGCTTGGTCAAGACCGGCCGGTCGCGGTAAGCGGTGGGCACTCCGCCGCTGCCATAGCCGGTGACGAAGGCGAACGGGATGCCGCGGCGCGCCAAAATGTCGGCGACCGGGAACACCGCCGCGCCCTCGATATTCACATCGAGCAGGGCCACATCCAGCGCCTCGTCTTCCGCCGCTTTGAGTGCCGCACCCAAGCGACCGAGCGGCCCGACGACCTGACACCCCTCATCGGCGAGCAAGGTTTCGATGACCATCGCGATCAGCAACTCGTCTTCGACGACGAGAACACGCATCCCGGCCAGCGAAGCTATCACGACTCGCCCGGCATGCTGTCCGACATCGCCCGCAATTTATAAAGAGGGGCTTTCACGACCGCTTTGACTCCTTTTGGCACAAAATCGATATCGATTTGTCCATTCAGTGTCCATCCGTTTTGCGGCGATCCGCAAGTTGGAAAGTAAGAAGCGCAATAGAATCGTATCGACCTTACGATGTAAACGTAGATAGAGCAAATCTTGAGCATGCAGGTTTGCCCATCGCAGCACCCTGAGCTTATTTCGCATCGTGCCACAATCTCCAACTTCGTAAAGCTAACGCGCTCTCGGCCGCTTCCGTTGCGATGGCAGGATTTTGCGTGAGGTGTCCATGATGTTTACGACATTGGCCGGCTGTCCGGCTGCCGCCGTCTTTGCCGGACGCCGGCATTTCTTCTTGGCCGAGATTGCGTCGGGCGGCCGGACGTGTGCCCAGGTTCTCGGCATGGTCTTTTGGACCATTGGAAGCAGGCCGAGGAAGCAGGGAACGGATGCTGCCGGCAACGGTTGGAAAGGACCGCCTGCCGCGAGCCGCGGTGGACGATCCCTCCAACCCGATGTGAGGACATCATCATGGGTCTGTTCACGAAAGATATCGAGACCATGAGCGATCTTTTCGTTCATCAGCTTCAGGACATCTATTACGCGGAAAAGCGCATCGTCGGCGCG
>JAXDMU010000363.1:0-5473 GCA_034665905.1 Aliidongia sp.
TCGCCACGTACCGAATCGAGGCCGTTACCACGACCTACACAATCGCGGGAAAAAACGCGCGCGGTAACGCGGGCGAGGTCATCATCAGCAATGTCGAGAGGGAGGAAAAACGCGAAATCCCGGACCAAAAATAACTGTCGTTGTGCCCAAAAGTAAGTGGCGCGCTACACGAGGTCGAGAATGTCGTTGATGATGTCGAGCAGATGCTTGCCGCTTTGCAGAATATCACCGATATAGCCGCGCTGCTTGTCGGTGACCGGCCCGAAGAACTCCGCCTGAAGCACCTCGGAAAATCCGATCACGGCGTTCAACGGGGTGCGCAATTCGTGGCTCATCACGGCGAGGAACTGCGACTTGCTGCGGTTGGCCAGCACCGCCTGCTCACGCGAAGCGACCAGCTCCTGCTGCCACTCCTTCAATTCGGAAATGTCGGTGGCGATTCCGTCCCAGATTCTGCGACCATCCTCGCCCCGCCGCGACCGCGTTACCACCATGACCCAGCGGGCCGGACCGACCGGGTCGACGATCTCGAACTCGCGCGCATAGGCCTCGCCCAACCGCGAGTCCTTCGCAAGCATCTCAACCCAGGAATGTACCAAATTGCGGTCGAGATGCCTGAACAGCGCGGCGGGGTCTGCCATCGCTTCCGCCGCGCCAATGCCCAGATAATCCGCCAAGCGATCGTTGAAATAGCTGTAATCCGCATTGCCGTCGCCATCTTCGACGCGCTGGAACACGACGCAAGGCAAATTATCGACCATCGCGGCAAACCGCGCCCGCATTTGGCGCAAGGACGCTTCGGCAATTATCCGGCGCGCCAACGCGGCGTGCTGGCGCAGCGAGACGGCAAGTCCGCCCAGAACGCACAGCGTCGCCGACGCGTCGAATACCGACGAGGCCGCACCGCCCAACCCATGAGCCAGCCAAAGGCAGAGGATTGCGGCACCGGCGAACGCGACAAGGGCCAAGGGTCGGGCGCCGGCACGCCCGCCCACACGCGACTCGTGAGTAACCAGTTCTGAGGCTTGCTCAGTCGGATTTCGGGTGGTTGGAACGGAACGTCCCTCCCTCGTCAACACGACATTCGTGCATGCAGCCAGTATTATTCACGCATTTATAGAAAATATCCACCTTTTCTGTCAATCCTTGTTTCGATTTGCGGGACGCACGACGAAAATCGCTCTGGCGCCGCGCCGCAGTCTCGCTAGAGTGGCCGATCATTCGCGGAACAACCGCGTCGAATCCGGGGAGTGAGACGGTGCAGGAACGAGAGGCGTTTCGGGTCGAGACCCGTGCCTGGCTTGAGGCGAATTGTCCCCCCGCCATGCGGCTGCCGATGCCGGAAGAGGAAATCGTCTGGGGCGGCAAGCGCGCCTCGTTTCACAATCCGGACGCCAAGATCTGGCTCGACCGCATGGCCGCCAAAGGCTGGACCGTCCCGACCTGGCCGCGCCAATATGGTGGCGGCGGACTGAACGGCGAGGAGGCGCGCATCCTCGACCAAGAGATGCGCCGCCTGCATTGCCGGCCGCCCTTGCTCAGTTTCGGCATCTGGATGCTGGGGCCGGTTCTGCTCGAATACGGCACCGAGGGGCAGAAGCAGGAGCATCTGCCCCGGATCGCGCGCGGCGAAATCCGCTGGTGTCAGGGTTACAGCGAGCCCGAGGCCGGTTCTGACCTGGCCGGACTCAAGACCCGCGCCGTTCTGCAAGGCGATCATTTCCTGGTCAACGGCCACAAGGTCTGGACCTCATATGCCAATCATGCCGACTGGATCTTCTGCCTCGTGCGCACCGATCCGGCGGCACCCAAGCATGAAGGCATCAGCTTCATCCTGATCGACATGGATAATCCGGGCGTTCGCACCCGGCCGATCCAGCTTATCAGCGGTGCTTCGCCGTTTTGCGAAACCTTCATCGAGAATGTTCAGGTGCCGGCGCATCATCTGGTCGGCCAGCTCAATCAGGGCTGGACCATCGCCAAGCGGCTGCTGGAACATGAGCGGCGCATGATCGCCGGAACCGGCGAGGGCAATCGCGGCGACGGCCGTCCGCTTGAGGAACTCGCCAAAACCTATGCCGGCGAACGCGATGGCCGCATTGCCGATCCGGTCTTGCGTGACCGTATCGCCCAGCACGCGATCGACACGCGCGCCTTCGCGCTCACCGTGCGGCGCGCCGCCGAAGAAGCGAAATCCGGTGCCGCGCCCGGCCCGGCCTCGGCGATGTTCAAGCTCTACGGCACGGAATTGAACAAGCGGCGCCTGGAACTGGTGCTGGCCTGCGAAGGCACCCAGGCGCTCGGCTGGGAGGGCGACGGCTTTGCGGCCGAGGAGTTGCAGGCAACGCGCGGCTGGCTGCGCTCCAAAGCCAATTCCATCGAAGGCGGCACCTCGGAAGTGCAGTTGAACATCATCGCCAAGCGCGTGCTTGGCCTGCCGGATTGAGGCGCATAGATCATGGCTCTGGTTTTATCGTCCGATGCACAACTGTTGCGCGACACCGCGCAGGATTTCTTTCGCGCGAAATCACCGATCTCCGCTTTACGCAAGTTGCGCGACACGTCCGACCCGATCGGCTTCTCCCGCGATCTGTGGCGCGAGATGACCGAACTCGGCTGGGCCGGGTTTCTCGTGCCCGAGGCCTATGGCGGGTCGGCGTTCGGCCTGCTCGGGCTTGGCTTGGTGATGGAGCAGGCCGGGCATATGCTGGCCGCGACCCCGCTGCTTTCGACGGGTTTGATCGGCGCCGCGGCACTGGTGCTGGGCGGCAGCGAGGCGCAAAAGCAGGCACATCTGCCGGCCCTGGTCGCGGGGGAGCGGATTTTCGCGCTGGCGCTTGAGGAAGGGCCGCATCACGCACCGCGCCATATCGCGCTCAAGGCCGAGCGGACGGCGGACGGCTATCGGCTGTCGGGCGCAAAGCGTTTCGTGCTCGACGGCCATATCGCCGACACGCTGATCGTGGCGGCCCGCACGGCGGACGAGCGGATCGCGCTGTTTCTGGTGCCCGGCACCGCCGACGGCGTGATCCGGACCCGAACCGTCATGGTCGATGGCCGCAATGCCGCGACGATCCGTTTCGATCAGGTCGAGATCGGCGACGAAGCCATCCTGGCCGGCGGCAGCGATCTGCTCGATGGTGTGCTCGACCGGGCTCGTGCCGGCCTGGCCGCCGAGATGCTGGGCAGCAGCGCCGAAGCGTTCGGGCGCACCGTGCAATATCTCAAGGAACGCAAGCAGTTCGGCGTACTGATCGGCAGCTTCCAGGCGCTGAAGCATCGCGCGGCGGCGATGTTCTGCGAGTTGGAACTGACGCGCAGCGCCGTGCTGGCCGCGCTCTCCGCCTGGGACGAAGGCTCGAAAGAGGCGGCGTCGCTCGCCAGCCTCGCCAAGGCCAAGGCGTCCGACACGTTCTTTCTCGTCGGCAACGAGGCGGTGCAGATGCATGGCGGCATCGGCATGACCGACGAGCATGATATCGGGCTGTTCCTCAAGCGGGCGCGGGTGGCGCAGGCGAGCTTCGGCGATGCCCCGTTCCACCGCGACCGCTATGCCGCGCTCGGCGGCTATTAGCCGTCATGAGTGAAATAGCCGTTCAGGCAGAAGCGATCCCCCTGCCCGCCTCGACCGTGCTGCTGTTGCGCGACGGAGCCGAGGGGATCGAAGTGTTCATGGTGACGCGCCACCGGAAGAGCAGCTTTCTGGCCGGTGCGCTGGTCTTTCCCGGCGGCGGGCTCGAACCCGGCGACAGCGATCGGCGCCATCGCAGCGGCCCGATCGCCGACGCGGATCTGCCCTGGCGCATTGCGGCCATCCGCGAGGTCTTCGAAGAGACTGGCGTTCTGCTGGCCCGTCGGCGCGGCGAAAGCGATCTGCTGGGACCGGCGGCGCTCGCCCCGATCGAGGCGCGCCAGCGCAACCGGTTGAACCGGCGGGAAATCGGCTTCGGCGATGTGCTGATGATGGAGGATCTGACGGCGGCACCCGAGTTGCTCGTGCCGTTTGCCCATTGGATCACCCCGGCGGCACTCCCGAAGCGCTTCGATACGCGCTTTTACGCCGTGCGCGCACCCCTGGGTCAGCTGGGGTTGCATGACGATCGCGAACTCGTCGCCTCCCGCTGGCTTCTGCCGCGCGACGCGCTCGCCGAAGCCGCGGCGAAGACCATCCGCCTCGTCTTTGCCACCCGCCTCAATCTCGAACGGCTGGCTTTGAGCCGAACGGTCGATCAGGCGCTGGCCGATGCGCGCGCACGCCCGATCGTCACCGTCTTGCCGGTCGTGACCGAGACTGCGGAAGGCCGTATTCTCCGCATCCCGGCCGCGGCCGGCTACGGCGTCACGGAAATGACCATGGCGGATTATTGATCGACAAGATCCGCACCGATCACGCCGCGCGGATCTTGTCGAGGAAATGATCGAGATTGACGCGCAAAGTCCCGACCGATGTCGTGAGTTGTTCCGCCGAGGCCAGCACCTGGCTCGCCGCAGCACCGGTGCGGTCGGCCGCCTCGCTGACCGCCGCAATCGTGCCCGATACCTGGCCGGTACCCTGTGCCGCCTGATAGACGTTGCGGGCGATCTCCTGGGTCATCGCACCCTGCCGGTCCACGGCGGATGCGATGGTTGTCGCGATTTCACTGATCGAGCCGATGGTGTCGCCGATGCTTTTGATCGCACCGACCGCCGCACCCGTCGCCTGTTGCATCGCGGCGATCTGACCGGCGATTTCTCCGGTCGCACTCGCGGTCTGATTGGCCAATGACTTGACCTCGGTCGCCACGACCGCGAACCCCTTGCCCGATTCGCCGGCCCGCACGGCTTCGATCGTCGCATTCAGCGCCAGGAGATTGGTCCGGCTGGCGATGTTGTCGATCAGCTTGACCACTTCGCCGATCTTTTGCGCCGCCTCGGATAGGCCCTGGACGGTAATATTGGTCCGACCGGCCTCGCCGACCGCTTCTCCGGCGATATGGTTCGATTGAGTTACCTGGCGCCCGATCTCATCGACCGACGCGGTCAATTCCTCGGTCGCATCGGCCACGGTCTGAACGTTGGACGACGCCTGCTCGGCAGCCGCCGCGACGGTGACGGCTTGCGCGCTGGTCTCCTTGGCGGTCGCCGACATGGTTTGCGAGGCTGCCCGCATTTCGACCGCCGCCATGGTCAAACCATCGAGCGCGCTGCTCACGTCGCGCTCGAATTCGTCGGCCAGGTTGTCGAGCATGGCTTTCCGGTCGGCCTCCGCCCGATGGTTCTCCCGGTCATGCTCGGCGCGCAGGATCTCGGTCTCGATCATGTTCCGCTTGAAGACGTCCACCGCCTTGGCCATCGCCCCGATCTCATCGTTGCGCTGCGATCCGGGCACCGTCACAGTCTTGTCGCCACCCGCCAGGGCGGTCATCGTCTGCGTCATCGCTTCGAGCGGGGCGACGATCCGATGGAACGACAGCCAAAGGCTCGCCAATGCCAA
>JAXDMU010000364.1:0-3677 GCA_034665905.1 Aliidongia sp.
GGCTGGCATCTGAAGCACATTCTCAACACCCATCATCATCCCGACCATATCGGCGGCAACCGCGCGCTCAAGGAGGCGACCGGGGCGCAGATCGTCGGGCCCGAGAAAGACCGGCATCGCATTCCCGACCTCGATTGCGGGCTGGTCGAAGGCGACTTCTATCACCTCGGCACCCGGCGCCTGCGCGTGCTCGAAACGCCCGGTCATACCAGCGGCCATATCGCCCTGGTGTTCGACGAGGATCAGGCGGTGTTCAGCGGCGACACGCTGTTTTCGCTCGGCTGTGGCCGGCTGTTCGAAGGCAGCCCGGCCCAGATGTGGCAGTCGCTATGCAAGCTGCGCGCACTGCCCGGCGCGATGCTGGTTTATTGCGGCCATGAATATACCCAGTCCAATTGCCGCTTCGCCGTGACGATCGAGCCGGAGAACGCCGATCTGCGGCAGCGCGCCGACGAGATCGCGCAACTGCGCGCGGCGGGCCGGCCGACCACGCCATCGCGCCTCGATCTCGAATGCCGGACCAACCCGTTCCTGCGCGCCGATTGTCCGGCACTGCAAGCGGCCAATGGTTGGACCGGACGCGATCCGGTCGCGATTTTCGCCGACATCCGGCGCCGCAAAGACAGCTTCTGACGGAGATTTCCATGAAACTGCTCTATTCCGCCACCTCGCCCTATGTCCGCAAAGTCTTGGTGCTGGCACATGAGATCGGGCTGGCCGATCGTATCGCGCTGGTGCCGGTCACGGTGACGCCCGTGACGGTCAATGACATCGTCGCCGCAGCAAACCCGCTGGCCAAGGTGCCGACGCTGGTGCTCGACAGCGGCGAGGCGCTCTATGATTCGGCGGTCATCGTCGAGTATCTCGATTCGGTGCAGACCGGCGTGCCGCTGGTGCCGCGTGCCGGAACGCCGCGCTGGACGGCGCTGCGGCGGCAGGCGGAAGCGGACGGGCTGCTCGATGCCGCGATCCTGGTGCGCTACGAAATGGCGCTTCGCCCCGCGGAGAAACGCTGGCCGGACTGGATCGACGGGCAGATGGGCAAGATCCGCCGGGCCCTCGCCGCCCTCGAAACCGAGGCGCTCGGGCCGGGCGTGACGATCGGGGAAATCGCCATCGCCTGCGCGCTGGGCTATCTCGATTTCCGCTTCGCCGACGAGGATTGGCGCGCGCGCTATCCCCGGCTTGCGCAGTTCCAGGCCGGTTTCGCCGAGCGCGCCTCGATGCGGGCGACCCTGCCGCCATCATGATTTACGGCACACCGATCGACGCGGCACTGAGCGCCGAAGCGGTCGTGCAACTTCTCGGGCTGACGCGCCACCCGGAAGGCGGTTTCTATGGCGAGACCTGGCGCGACCGCCCGGCCGATGGCGGGCGCGGCAGCGGGACGGCGATCTATTACCTGCTGGCCGCGGGCGAGGTTTCGGCCTGGCATCGGATCGATGCCGTCGAAATCTGGCATTGGTACCGCGGCTCTCCGCTCGAACTGAAGATCGCCGCGGCCGGCGAGACCGCAATCGCGCATCGCCTCGGCAATCGTCTGACCGCGGGCGAGCGCCCGCAGATCGCGGTGCCACCCCAAACGTGGCAATCGGCCCGGAGTCTGGGCGGCTGGACGCTGGTCGGCTGCACCGTCTCGCCGGCCTTCGAGTTTTGTCATTTCGAACTGGCCCCACCGGGCTGGGAGCCGACGCCGCGCTAGTCGGTATGGTCATTGATTTTGCGGGGGTTTTTTGGCTTCCGTTTCCCGAGCGGCGCGATCGTGCCATGGCATTTTGAGAGAGAGGGCAGGCCAGCGGAAGTGGTGGTCGGGGAAAACTTGTACGCACGTTGAGGTGCGACGCTCCTGCTACCTTGCCGTTGCTTGGATTTTACTTGTCGTTCCCAAGTCTATTATTATGGCATTTTACATTCTCCTGGCGGATAATGGGATTCGATCCAGGATCGATCGGGAGTTTGTGCCATGATTTGGCGACAGAAACTGGTCGCGGTATTGTACCTGACCTTTCTTTTACTGTTTGCGGCCATAGGCGATGGGGCGCGGGCGGGTGGGAGTTTGCGGACCGCCGGAGGCGCCGAGCCCGAGACGCTCGATCCCACCAAGGCGGTCGGGGCGCTGGCGCTGCATATCGGTCTTGATCTGTTCGAGGGCCTGACCGCTTATGGCAGCGACGGGACCGTGGCTCCGGGGATCGCGACATCCTGGGAAACCTCGCCGGATGGCCTGCGCTGGATCTTTCACCTTCGCCCTGATGCCAAATGGTCGAACGGTGACCCGCTGACGTCCGAGGATTTTCTCTATGCTTTCCGCCGGCGGATCGATCCGGCGACCGCGGCATCCTATCCCCATAGCGCGGGAATGATCGTCAATGCCGAGGACATCATCGCCGGGCGGGAAAAGGACCCGACCCGGCTGGGCGTCGAGGCCCCCGATGCGCAGACGCTGATCATCAATTTACGCAACCCGGTGCCGTCCTTGCTGGCCCAGCTCACGATTCTCAGCCTGCCCGTCCATCGCAAGACGATCGAGACCTATGGCGCGCAATGGGTCCGTCCCGGCAACATCGTCAGCAACGGCCCGTTCATCCTCACCGAGTGGACCCCGCAAGTGCAACTCGTCCTGCACCGCAATCCATTTTATTACGCGGCGGATCAGGTCCAGCCCGATGAGGTTCACTGGACCATTGTCGAGGACAATGAGACGGCCTGGAAGCAATACCGGGCGGGCGAGCTGGATATCTCCCGTTTGCCAGAGACCGAGCTTGCCGCGGCGCGCAAAACCTATCCCGGAGAGCTGCATCAGACCGCGGGACTTGCCATCGAGGCGTTAATCTTCAACATGCGGGTCGAGCCATTCGCCTCGAATCTCAAGCTTCGTCAGGCCTTGGCCCTGGCGATCGATCGCGACGTGCTGAACAGCAAAGTGGTCGATCCGGGCGGCCAAATTTCCACCGCCAGCTTCGTGCCGACAATGGGGACCGATTACCAGCCGCAAGTGGCGGACTATACCAAGATACCGGAACAGGCCCGCGTTGCGACCGCGCGCAAGCTGATGATTGAGGCCGGCTATCCGCCGGACAAACCGCTCCGGCTGACCGCGACCTATCCGACCAGCCGTGGGATCAAGAAGCGTCTACAGGCGATTGCCGCAATGTGGAAACAGGCGCTTGGGGTGGATCTGACGCTCCAGAACCATAGCTGGCAAACATGGCTTTCAACTATAAAGGGTGGCGATTTCCAGTTATCCTGGGAGCAAATGGTCGCCGACATCGTCGATCCCCTGGATTTTCTAAGGGATTATCGATCGACCAGCGACGAAATCGATGGGGCCGGCTATCACAATTCCGCCTATGACGACCTCCTCGCCGCAGCCGAGGCCGAACCGACGCCAAGCCGGCGCACGCATTTGCTGGAGCAGGCGGAGCATTTGCTGTTGAACGATACGCCGCTGATCCCGATCGATAATCCCCTGTTCGGAACACTCGTCAGCGCGCGCGTAACCGGCTGGCGCGACAATATTATTGGGCTTCATCCGTCACGCTATCTCGGTATCCAGGCACCGAAATAGCTGTTCCGCGCGGCCGTCCACCAGTGTGTCATGTTCAGCCGGGCTGGAGCCCGCGTAAAGTTAACCGAGTGGCGTCGCCTTGAGCAAATGACAGGTATGACCGATCGCG